>NZ_JBEXLR010000140.1:0-12485 GCF_040610095.1 Micromonospora sp. NPDC004540 | reverse complement strand
GCGTGGCGGGCGGGGTGGGGCTGGCCCCGATCAAGGCGCTGGTGGAGGAGCTGAGCCGGAGCCCGGCCAGCCGGAGCCCGAGCCGGAGTCCGACCCTGAGCCGTACTTGAACTCGGCGGCGTTGCCGTCCTTGATGGTGAGGTCCTTCAGCTTCAGGTCGCCACCGTCGGCGACCCGGAAGATCCGGAACGCGTCCTCGGAGTCCCGCTTGATCGTCGAGCCGTTGCCCTTGATCGTGATGTCCTGCTCGATCGTCGGCAGACCCGTGCCGGACTTCTTGTCGGCGAAGGTCAGCTCGTAGGTGCAGCGCTCGGCCAGCTTCAGCGTGCCGCCGTGATCCCGGTTCGCCAGATCGACCGCCTCGACCAGCTCCTCGTCGTCACACGGCACCTCCCGGACCTTCCCGTGATCATCGCCGTCCGGGTCCCATTCACCCCGGTCCCGGCCCTCCTCACGCTTGTCCTTGTCCTTGTCCTTGTCCTTGTCCTTGTCCTTGTCCTTGTCCTTGTCGTCACGGCCCTTCTCGCCGTCGTCACTGGTGAGCTGGGCGGTCGACCACTTCACGTCGGTGAGCCGGTGGGGGCCCGTGACCCCGGTGGTCGCGTAGGCCACGCCCGCGAGGCTGACCGCTCCCGTCAGGCCCACGACGCCGGTGGCGAGCCACAGCCGGCGGCGCCGGAGCGGGGAGGTCTTCTCACGGGCGGCGTCATCGTTATTGCGAAGGTAGTTGGACATCGGAGCTCTCTGCCCTCTCCTTGTACCCGACAAGGTCGCTTCGCCACGGCGAGGCGGCCTTCGCTACAAATCGGTTGTAGCTGCTGAAGACCAACGTATGAGAAGCTTCTTCACCTCGGGCCCATATACGAAAAAAACCCGCATAAGGGGTTGGGCGGCGCGGCAGGACCCACGGGGAACCGGAGGTGCGGGAGGGTGTCCGGCCGGCCGAAGAGGCCCGGCGGGTCGTAAGGCCGCCGGCTGCCCACGGACGGCGCGTAACCGGGCGGGACCGCGACGAACCCCTCGGGCGGTGACGGGAGGGGCAGGGGAGCCCCTCACCGCCGTGGCGCGGCGGAAAGGGACTCCCCAGGGTTATGTGGTGGTTCAGTTGAAGCAGTCCTTGACGGTGCCTGCGCAGTTGGTGGGGTCGTTGTTGGTGACGGTCGACTTGTCGTCGAGCTTGACCTTGCCCTCGTTGTTGAGGATGCCGCCGGCGACGCGGTGGAGCTTGGCGGTGTCGGTGGCGGTGTTCTTGGTGACGCGGGTGTTGGTCAGGGTGACCTTGCCCTTGTTGTTGAAGATGCCGCCGCCGTTGAGGGCGGTGTTGCCCTTGATCTCGGTGTCCCGCAGCGTCAGGGTGGCGTTGTCGTCCTTGTCGTTGCGGCGTTCGGTGAAGCCGTCTTCGACCTTGACGAGCCATTCGCCGTTGAAGATGCCGCCGCCGAAGCGTCCGGCGGTGTTGTCGACGATCTCGCTGTCGGAGATGGTGGCGGTGGCTTCCTGCTTGTCGTTGGGGTAGTCCCAGTGCTTGCCGCCGGTGTTGACGATGCCGCCGCCGTTCTCGTCGGCGTGGTTCTTGGCGACCTTGACGTGGTCGAGCTTGAGCTCGGTGTTCTCGGCGTAGATGCCGCCGCCGTTCTCGCAGGCGGTGTTGCCGGTGATGGCGGTGAAGCTGATGGTGACGAAGCCGCCGGAGCTGAACAGGCCGCCGCCGTTCTTGCCGGCGCGGTTGTCCGACAGGGTGCTCTGGATCGTGTCCTTGCCCTTGACGGAGCCGAGGATTTCGACGGTGCCGGCTTCCTCGTCGTGCTTGTCCTTCTTCTTCTTGTCGTAGCTGTTCTGCTCGGTGCTGTTCGGGCCGTAGCTGTGCGGGTCGTGGCTGTCGTTCTTGCCGTTGCCGTTGGCGATGCCGCCACCGTTGGCGCCGGCGGTGTTGTTGTCGATGTGGGATTCCTCGACCTTGAGCACGCCGCGGTTGAAGATGCCGCCGCCGTCCTCGCGGGCGTGGTTGTCGGTGACCTTGCTGTCTTCGAGGTGGACGCGGCCGAAGTTGGCGATGGCGCCGCCGTTTTCCTCGGCGTTGTTGTGGGTGAGCTTGACCTTGATCAGGTGGGCGCTGCCGCCGCGTTCGACCAGGAGCGCACCACCGTCGCCCTCACCCTGCTTGTCCTTGTCCTTGTCCTTGTCCCACGAACCCGAGCCCTGCGAACCCGGACCTTGCGAACCCGGACCCTCGCCGACCGGCGCGGCCGGTGCCGCCTGTGCGGCCGGTGCGCCCATGACCGGGCCGCCACCCGGGGCGCCGTTGCTCGGGGCGCCCATGACCGGGCCGCCGGGGACCTGCGGACCGCCGCCGCCGTACTTGAACTCGGTGGCGTTGCCGCCCTTGACTGTGAGGTCCTTCAGGGTCAGGTCACCGCCGTCGACGACCCGGAAGATCCGGAACGTGTCCTCGGAGTCCCGCTTGATCGTCGAGCCGTTGCCCTTGATCGTGATGTCCTGCTTGATCTCGGGCAGGGCCGCGCCGAACTTGCGGTCCTTCACGTTCAGCTCGTACGTGCAGTTCTCCGCCAGCTTCAGCGTGCCGCCGTGACCCCGGTTCGCCAGATCGACCGCCTCGACCAGCTCCTCGTCGTCACACGGCACCTCCCGGACCTTCCCGTGATCCTCGCCGTCCGGGTCCCAGTCATCCCGGTCCCGGCCGTCCTTGTCCTTGTTCTTGTCCTCCTCGTCGGCCTTCTTGCCGGCGTCGGAGGCGTTCTGTGGCGCGGCCACGTGGTTCTCGGCGACGCGCTTCGGCCCGCTGGACTTGTCGTTGTCCCGAGCCGCGAGGCCACCCAGCGCCGCCAGGCCGACGACGCCGGTCAGCCCGGCGACGCCGGTGGCGACCAAGAGGGCCCGCCGCCTGCTCGTCGACGGGGTCCCCGGCGCCCCGCCGTCGCTAGTCGTTACGTCGTTGGACATCAGAGCCTTCCGCCCTTCCGGTCTACCTAAAGGGGTCGCACCGCCCCAGGCCGAGCGACCAGCTACAAATCGGTTGCAGCCTCTGATCGCCACCGTATGAGAAGGATCCTCGCGACGCGGACGTATCCGAAGAAATCGCGCATTCGTCTCACATTCGGCCGGGTGACGTGAGCGGGGCGTAGCGGGACCAGGAGGACCGTGAGCAGCGCAAACGACGACGGGCCCGGCGCCGGCGTCGTTACCGCGAGAAACCTCGCAGACGCCGGCGGCGGGCCCGCCGGGGGTCGTGCCTGTCGGGTCAGCCGGGCAGGCGGGGGCCGGCCTCACGCTGCTCGGCCAGCCAGGTCTCCACCTCGTCCGAGCGGCGCGGCAGCCCGACCGAGAGGTTCACCGCGCCGTCGGCGGTGACCAGGATGTCGTCCTCGATCCGCACGCCGATGCCGCGCAGCTCCTCGGGAACCAGCTCGTCCTCCGGCTGGAAGTAGAGCCCCGGCTCGACGGTGAGCACGTAGCCCTCGCCGAGCGGCCCGTCCCGGTAGGTCTCCTTGCGGGCGTTGGCGCAGTCGTGCACGTCGATGCCGAGCATGTGGCTGGTGCCGTGCAGCGTCCACCGGCGGTAGACCGTCGACGCCGGGTCCATCGCCTCGTCGACGCTCACCGGCAGCAGGCCGAGGTCCTTCAGCGCCTCGGCGAGCACCCGCATGGCGGTCAGGTGCACCTCGCGGAACGCCACACCCGGCTTGATCACGTCGATGCCGGCCTGCTGGGCGGCGTAGACGGCGTCGTAGACCTGGCGCTGGAGCGGGGTGAACCGGCCGTCCACCGGGAGCACCCGGGTGACGTCGGCCGTGTAGAGGTTGCGGTTCTCCACGCCCATGTCCATCAGCAGCAGCTCGCCCGGCCGGGTCGCGCCGTGGTTGTGCACCCAGTGCAGGATCGTGGCGTGCTCGCCGGCGCCGACGATCGAGCCGTAGCCGACATCGTTGCCGTCGTGCCGCGCGCGGAGCGCGAAGACGCCCTCCAGCAGCCGCTCGGAGACCGCCCGGTCGGCCGGGAGCGCCCGGGCCACGTCCTCGAAGCCGCGGACCGTGGCGTCACACGCCTCCTGGAGCTGGGCGATCTCCCACTCGTCCTTGACCAGCTTCAGCTCGGAGATCGCGATGGCCAGCTCCCGGTCGCGGCCCGGCTGCCCCTCGGCCCGCGCCCCGTCGTACGGGCGCACCGCGGCGTCCACCCGGGCGTCGAAGCCGCGCAGCACCCGGGTGCGCGCCGGCGCCAGCTCGGCCAGCGCCGCGTCCAGCTCGGTCAGGTCGGCGGTGGGCAGGCCCAGCTCGGTCGACTTCTCCTTCAGCGTCGGCCGCCGGCCCACCCACAGCTCGCCGTTCCGGCTGCGGAAGAACTCGTCGGTCACCCGGGACGACCGGGGCCGCATGAACAGGGTGGCCTCGCCGCCCGGCCGGAGCACCAGCACGCTGTCCGGCTCCAGGTCGCCGGTCAGGTACGCGAAGTCGCTGCCCGGCCGGAACCGGTGGTCGGTGTCGTTGGCGCGTACCTTCTCGGTGCCGGTCGGGATGACCAGCGTCTCCCCCGGGAAGGCCTCGGCCAGCGCGGACCTCCGCTTGGCGTGGTTGGGCACCTCCGGCCGGGGACCGACCGGCAGCTCCGTGTCCCGCCAGCCCTGCCGCATGAAGGCCAGGAACGCCTCCGGGAAGTCCGGGTCGTGCGATTCGGTGCCGTCCGCCGGCTTGCCCTGCTGCTGTGCCCGCTCCTCGGCCATGCTCCGCCTCCTTGCGCCTCGTCGCTGGTCCAGACGGTACCGCGCGGGCGGGAGCGGGAAGTGCCTGCGGTGCCGCGACGGTGGCTTCCGCCGCGTGGAAAGATGACGGCCATGTGCGGACTCCTGGCCTTTTTCAGCGCGCGCGGTGACGCCGCCGCTCACCGCGACCACATCGCCGGAGCACTGGAGTGCCTGCACCACCGCGGCCCGGACGAGACCGGGGTCGAGGTGGTCGGCGACGCCTCCGGCCGGTACGCGGACGGAGTGTTCGCGCACAAGCGGCTGGCGATCATCGACGTGGCGCTCAGCCACGAGCCGCTGCCCTACGCGAACGGCCGCTACCTGCTCACCTTCAACGGCGAGATCTACAACTACATCGAGCTGCGGGACGAGCTGATCCGCGACTACGGCGCCCAGTTCGCCACCAACGGCGACGGCGAGGTGATCGTCGCCGGCTACCACTACTGGGGTGAGCAGGTGCTCACCAAGCTGCGCGGCATGTTCGCCTTCGTGATCTGGGACCGGCAGGAGCGGCGGGCCTTCGGCGCCCGGGACTACTTCGGCATCAAGCCGCTGCACTACCTGGAGACCCAGGACGGCCTCTACCTGGCCTCGGAGAAGAAGGCGCTGCTGCCCTTCGCGCACTCGGCGTACCAGGGCGACGCGGGCATCGACACCGCCAACCTGAGCCACTACCTGACCCTCCAGTACGTGCCCGAGCCGGGCACCCTGCACCGGGGGATCAGCCGGATCGGGTCGGGGGAGTACCTGACCTGGACGCCGGGCGGCCGGATCGAGGTGCGCCGCTGGTACCGGCCGGTGTTCCACCCGGCCCCGGTCTCCGACGAGCAGAAGCTCTACCACGAGATCCGGGAGACCCTGCGGGAGAGCGTCCGGATGCACATGCGCTCGGACGTGCCGGTCGGCTCGTTCCTCTCCAGCGGCATCGACTCCACGGCCGTGGTGGCCCTGGCCCGGGAGTTCAACCCGAACATCCTGACCTTCACCGTCGGCTACGACGTGCCGGGCTACTCCGAGATCGATGTGGCCCAGGACTCGGCCCGGCACCTCGACGTGACCACCATCCCGACCAAGATCGGGCCGCAGGACATGATCGAGGCGCTGCCGAAGATCGTCTGGCACCTGGACGACCCGGTCGCCGACCCGGCCCTGGTGCCGCTCTACTTCGTGGCGAAGAAGGCCGCCGAGCACGTCACCGTGGTGCTCTCCGGCGAGGGCGCGGACGAGTTCTTCGGCGGCTACACGATCTACCGCGAGCCGCTCTCACTCAACGCGGTCAACAGCCTGCCGGGCGGGGTGCAGAAGGGCCTGCGGGCGGTCTCCAAGGCCATCCCGCAGGGCGTCAAGGGCAAGAGCTTCCTGGAGCGCGGCACCACCCCGATCGAGGAGCGCTACTACGGCAACGCCCGGATGTTCACCGAGGAGGAGAAGCAGCACCTGCTGCGCCGCTACGACCCCTCGGTGCGCTACACCGACGTCACGGCCCCCATCTACGCCGAGGCCACCGAGCTGGACGACGTCACCAAGATGCAGTACGTCGACCTGTATACCTGGCTGCGCGGCGACATCCTGGTGAAGGCCGACCGGATCTCGATGGCGCACTCGCTGGAGGTCCGGGTGCCCTTCCTGGACCGCGAGGTGTTCAACGTGGCGGCCGGGATCCCGGTCGACCTGAAGCTGCCGCCGCGGTCCGAGGCCACCAAGTACGCGATGCGCCAGGCGTTGCAGGGCGTGGTGCCGCCGGCCATCGTCAACCGCAAGAAGCTGGGCTTCCCGACCCCGACCCGGGTCTGGCTGCGCGGCGAGATGTACGAGTGGGCCCGGCACGTGCTGGCCACCTCCGGCGCGGGCGACCTCATCGACCTGTCGTACGCCATGCGGCTGCTGGACGAGCACAAGCGGGAGGAGGCGGACCACTCCCGCAAGGTGTGGACCGTGCTGATCTTCTGCATCTGGCACGCCATCTTCGTGGCGAAGACCCTCGACCCGGGCATCCAGCGCAACCAGTCGGCCCTGCTCACCAAGCCGGTGGTCGGCAGCATGGTCCGCTGACGCGAGCGTGTCGAAGGGCCCCCGGGGTTACGCCCCGGGGGCCCTTCTCAGTGCGGGATCACCGGCCGGTGCAGGTGACCGTGGGCAGGGTGTTGGTGCCGGAGAAGTTCGCGGTGAAGCCGAACGTGGTGGTGCCCTCCGGTGGGACGCTCCCGTTGTAGGCGGCGTTGGTGACCGTCACCGCCGCCCCGCTGGTGCTCGCCGTGCCGTTCCAGAGCTGGGTGATGGTCTGGCCGCTCGGCCAGGTCCAGTTCGCCGTCCAGCCGCTGTAGGTCCGGGTGCTGTGGTTCATGATCATGACCTCGCCCTGGAAGCCGCCCTGCCAGGCGCTGACCACCTTGTACACCGCCATGCAGGCGCCGGACGGCATGGTCGGGCTCGGCGAGGTCGGGGTGGGCGTGGGGGTCGGGCTGGTCGGGCCCGGCGTCGGCGTGGTGGGGGTCGGCGACGGCGTGCCGCCGGAGCCGATCCCGGTCACCTCCCCGTTGCCGCCGTCGAAGGTCACGTCCGAGCAGCCGAAGAAGTTCTCCTGGCTGTCCGAGCGGACCCACCGGGAGTAGATGATGTGCCGGCCGCTCTTGTTGGCCGGCAGCGAACCGGTGAAGTAGTAGTGCCCGTCGTTGGTGCCCACCGAGCCGCGCTGCGGCGGGTTGGTCACCTGGAGGAACGGCTGCTCCTCCAGGTCGCTCCAGGCCAGCGGCCGGGTCGGGCTCCAACTGTCCTTGGTGACGTAGAAGTAGAAGGTGCCCGGGTGGTGGGCCCAGTTGCTGTACCGGAACTCCATCGTCCGGCCGGCCGTCAGGTGGGTGACCGGCCAGTCGGTGCGGGCCTGGTCGTAGCCGCTGAAGTTGGCGTTGCCGCCGCTGCACAGCTTGCCGTCGGGAATGAACCCGACGGTGCGGCCGCCCGCGTCCGAGCGCAGCACGCTGAACCAGTTGTAGAGCGAGTTGGCGCCGCTCTGGGCGACCGCCGCCGCGCAGGCGGGGTTGTTCGGCCTGATCTCCCCGGTCGCGGTGAGGCCGTCCTTCCAACACAGGTGGGTCCGGGCGCCCGGGGTCATCGCCGCGCCATGGGCGGCGGCCGGGTCGGAGCCGGTGGCCAGGGCGAACGCGCCCAGGGCCAGGGTGGCGGCCGCGGTGAGCAGCGCGGCCGTACGGGATCGGTGCACGGGATCTCCTGACTCGCGGGGCGCGACCCGCCCGGTCCGCCCCGCTGCGACGAGCGGATGCGACGATCGCGGTGCCACGCCCGGCGGTCGGAGTGCGGCCGGGGGCCGTCGGGGGACGCGCACCGCCTGCGGTCCGTGCCACGGACCGGTGAATGCCCTCGCGTCGGCTCGACCCGGCGGCCGGCGGCGCGGCAGCCCCCGCGCCCTCCCGGCACGCGCAATCCCATCACGTCCGGGTATCCCACGCAATAGCCACCCGTCGATGCGGGCGTCTCGTCGCGCCGCGCCCCGCCATGCGCCAGGATCGGAGGTACGACGGACGGAGGGAGCCAGGATGGGGTACGCGGTGGTGCTCGGCGAGGCGTTGGTCGACCTGCTCGACGCCGAGCACGACGGGCAACCCGTCTACCGGCAGGCGATCGGCGGCGGGCCGCTCAACGTGGCCGTGGCGGTGGCCCGGCTCGGCGGGGACGTCCAGTTCGTCGGGTCGCTCGGCGACGACGCGCTCGCCGCGCGGATCCGCGCCTTCCTGGGCGCCGCCGGGGTGGGGCTGGCCGGGGCGGTCACCGTGCCGGCGCCGACCGCGCTGGCCGTGGCCACCTTCGCCGGCCCGGAACCCGACTTCCGCTTCTACGGCGAGCCCCGGTCCTACGCCCTGCTCACCGCCGACGATCTGGACGTGGCTCTGGTCGAGGGCGCGCAGGTGGTCTACTGCGGCTCGATCGTGCTGCTCGACCCGCCGGTGCTGGCCGCCGCGCGCCGGGCCTGGTCGATGGCCGGGGCGCTGCGGGTGTTCGACCCGAACGTGCGGCCCAGCCTGCTCACCGGCCCGGGCGCGCTGGACGGCCTGCGCGCGGTGGTCGCCGAGTTCGCCGCGAGCGCCCACCTGGTCAAGCTGAGCGCCGCCGACGCGCGCCAGCTCTACCCGCGCGAGCCGGTCGAGGGCGTGGCCGCGTACCTGCGGGAACTGGGCGCGGGGACCGTGGTGGTCACCCTCGGCGCCGACGGCGCCCTGGTCGCCGCCGCCGACGACGTGGTACGCGTCCCCGCGCCGAAGGTCGACGCCGTGGACGCCACCGGCGCGGGCGACTCGGTGATGGGCGCTCTGATCGCCGACCTGCTGCACGCCGGCGAGCCGGTGGAGCCGACCGGCTGGCGGGACCGGGTGGCCTTCGCCCTGCGGGTGGCCGGCCTGGTCTGCGAGTCGCCCGGCGGGGCCACCGCCATGCCGACCCGGGGGGCGGTGGCTGACCGGTTCCGCTGATCCGCCGCGGGTCAGCGCGGGCGGGCGAGGGTGAGCACGGCGGTGAGGGAGAGGCGGCGGCGACCGCCAGCACCACGGCCGTCGGCACGGCGCTGCCCTCGCCGCCGAGCCCGACCAGGGGCGCGGCCAGCGCGCCTACCACCGACTGGACGCCGCCCATCAGCGCGGCGGCGGTGCCGGCGTGCCGGGCATGCGCGTCCAGCGCCAGCGCCGTGCTGTTCGGCGTCACCATGCCCAGCGAGCCGACGAAGGCGAACAGCGTCACCGCGACCACGGTGAGGCTGCCGGCGAGGGCCCCGGTGAGCACGCCGGCCGCGGCCACCCCGCCGACCACGACCGCGGTGACCAGCAGCCGGCGCGGGCTGAACCGGTCGAGCAGGCGGGCGTTCGCCTGCCCGGTGGCCACCAGGGCGAGCGCGTTGAGCCCGAAGACCAGGCTGAACGCCACCGCGGAGACGCCGAAGACGTCCTGGAACACGAACGAGGACCCGGAGATGTAGGCGAACAGCCCGGCGAACGCGAAGCCCTGGGTCAGCGCCTACCCGAGGTAGACCCGAGTAGAGGTCACGGACCACCGCCCGGGCGACCACCACCCCCATGCCGCCGGCCAGGCCCTGGGCGAACCGCGCGCCGGCCAGCATCGGCGCGCTCGGCGCCGCCGCGCAGGCGAGCGCGAGCAGGGTGTACGCGCCGACGCCGACCAGCACCGGTCGGCGCCGCCCCCACCGGTCGCTGAGCGGGCCGGTGACGAACTGGCCGATGGCCAGGCCGATCAGGCAGGTGGTCAGGGAGAGCTGGATGCCGGCCTGGTCGGCGCCGAGTTCGCGGGTCATCGCCGGGAACGCCGGGAGGTACATGTCCAGCGAGAGCGGGCCGATCGCGGTGAGCGTGCCGAGCAGCACCAGCAGCGCACCCTGGTCCACGACCTCACCGACGCCGGGCTGCTGGCGCGCGACCGCGACCCGGCCGACCGCCGGGTGGTGCGGCTCACCCTCACCGACGCCGCCCGCACCCGGATGGCCGACCACGCGGCCCACCGCAGCGCCCTGCTCACCGAGGCCCTGGCCACCCTCGACCCGCCGGCCCGCGACGCGATCCTCGCCGCCGCCCCGCATCTCGACGCCCTGCTCACCGCCCTGCGGGCCCGCCCCTGACCCCGTGAGCGGTCAGGCGGTGCCGTCCAGCTCGGCGTAGCCGCGGCGGGCCGCGATGAGACCCGGGCGGGCGCCGAACGGCGACTCGGCGGCCACCCGCTCGGGCGGGGCACTGCCGGTGTGGCCGGCCCGGATCAGCCAGGCCTGCCGGGCGAGCTCGGCGTGCTGGGCCTGGACGAACTCCACGTCGACCGGCTCGCCGTGCCCCGGCACCACCACGGTGGCCGGCGTGGTCAGCCGGAGCAGCGCGGCCACCGCGTCCGGCCACTGCACCGGGTACGACTCCTCGAAGGCTGGCGGCCCGCTCTGCTCCACCAGGTCGCCGGCGACCAGCACGTCCGCGTCCGGCACGTGCACCACCAGGTCGGCGTCGGTGTGCCCGTGCCCGGGGTGGTGCAGCACCACCCGCCGGCCGCCCACGTCCAGCACCGCCTCGCCGTGCACCGGGTGGGTCGGGGCCAGCAGCTCGGTCCGGGCCAGCTCGGCGGCGAGCTCCGGCTGCTCCGCGCGCATCTCCTCGGCCGCGGCCCGGCGCAGCTCGTCGGGGTGGTCGCGGAGCACCGCCGCGGCCTGGACGTGCGCGTATACCGGGCGGGGCGGGTCGGCGGCCAGCGTGGCGTTGCCGAAGCAGTGGTCGAAGTGGTGGTGGGTGTTGACGATCATCCACGGGTGCGGGGTGACCGCCCGGGCCGCCTCGGCCAGCTCCCGGGCCTGCCCGGCGGTGGAGAGGGTGTCCACCAGCAGCGCCGCGCCGTCGCCCACCACCAGCGTCACGTTGACGTGCAGCAGCGGGTCGCGCAGCACGTGCACGCGGTCGGCGACCTCGACGAACCGGGCGGTCATGACGCCCGCGCGGCGCGCTCGACGAAGCGCTGCCGGTCGACCAGCGCCCGCTCGATCCGCCCGGTGGCCACGACCTCGTTCCCGTCGGTCACGATCACCTCGAAGGCCAGTCGCCGGCCGTCGACCTTGACCAGCTCGGCCCGGGCGGCCACGGTTCGGCCGACGGGGGTGGCCGCACGGTGCTCCAGCTCGACGCGGGTCCCGACGGTCGTCGACCCGGACGGCAGCCGGGTCGCGGTGGCCGCCACGGTCGCCGCCTCGGCCAGCGCGAGCACCCGGGGCGTGCCGAGCACGGGCACGTCGCCCGAGCCCACCGCCTGCGCGGTGTCCGTGTCGGTGACGGTCAGCTCGACCCGGGCGGTGAGGCCCGGGGCGAGGGGCGGCTCCGGCTGCTCCTGCATGGGCCGAGCCTACGGCGTGTTTCATAAGTGGGCGGCTGGTGCTGGGCGTTGTGAGCCATGGTTGTGGGTCGGCCCGTGGGGTTTCTGGGTTTGTGTGCAGGTGGTGGGCTGTTTGTCGGTGGTTGGTGGCAGGGTGTGCTGCCGTGGCCCGTTTCACCACGTTCCGGTTCTGTCTGAGCCCGACTGCCGACCAGGAGGTTGTGTTGCGTCGGCATGCGGGTGCAGCCCGGTTCGGCTACAACCAGTGCCTGCGGCTGGTCAAGGACGCTTTGGACGGCAAGCGCGGTGGGACGGTCGGCAAGGTGCCGTGGTCGGGCTTCGACCTGATCAACGCGTTCAACGGGTGGAAACGGTCGGGTGACGCGGGCCGGGTGATGGTCGCCGCCGGTGACGGGACCGTCACGGTGCAGGTGACCGGTCTGGCATGGCGGGGTGAGGTATGTCAGCAGGTCTTTGAAGAAGCCGCGGTCGATCTCGGCCGCGGCCTGTCGGCGTACACGGCGTCGCGCACCGGCCACCGGCGGGGTCGGCGGGTCGGTTTTCCGAGGTTCAAGTCCAAGAAGCGCGCACCGTTGTCGTTTCGGATCCGCAGCAGGACCTCTGCCGCGGGCCGGGCGGGTATCCGGGTCGGTGAGCAGGCGCCGCGTACCGTGACCCTGCCCGGCATCGGCACCCTGGCGGTGCGGCAGGACACCCGCCGGCTGCGGCGCATGCTGGCCAAGGGGCGGGCGAAGGTCGTGTCCGCCACCGTCAGCCACCGGGCCGGCCGGTGGGCGGTGTCACTGACCTGCGAAGCCGCCGACCTGCACGATGCCCGCCGCCACCAGCCGAACACCGGCGCCGC
>NZ_JBEXLR010000139.1:0-12910 GCF_040610095.1 Micromonospora sp. NPDC004540 | reverse complement strand
GCGACGGCCAGGACGTTGACCTTCGCCGACCGACCCATAAAGAGCAGGTCCGCCAGGGCGGCGACCGCGTCGACGTGCTCGTCCGACTCGGTCAGCGCCACCCGGACGTGCCGGGCGCCGGCCGGGCCGTAGAAGACGCCGGCGGCGACCAGGATGCCCCGGCGGGCCAGCCAGTCGACGGTGTCCCAGCAGTCCTCGTCGCGGGTCATCCAGAGGTAGAGCCCCGCCTCGGAGTGCTCGACGGTGAAGCCGGCGCCGGTGAACGCCGCGTGGAGCTTCTCCCGCCGGGCCCGGTAGCGCTCCCGCTGCGCGTCGGCGTGCGCCTGGTCGCCCAGCGCGGCCACCATGGCCGCCTGCACGGGAGCGGGCACGATCATGCCGGCGTGCTTACGGATCTTGAGCAGCTCGGCCACCAGCGCCGGGTCACCGGCCACGAAGCCGGCCCGGTAGCCGGCCAGGTTGGAGCGCTTGGAGAGCGAGTGCACGGCCAGCACGCCCTCGTAGGACCCGCCGCAGACCTCCGGCGAGAGGACCGAGACGGGCTCGGCGTCCCAGCCCAGCGGCAGGTAGCACTCGTCGCTGGCGACCACCGCGCCGCGCTCGCGCGCCCAGTCGACCACCTTGCGCAGGTGGCCGGCGGGCAGCACCCGCCCGGTCGGGTTGCCGGGCGAGTTCACCCAGACCAGCCGGACCCGCGGGTCCGGGCCCAGGGCGGTCAGCGAGTCGGTGCGCACCGTGGTGGCGCCGGCCAACCGGGCCCCGTCCTCGTACGTCGGGTAGGCGACCGACGGCACCACGACCACGTCACCGGGGCCGATGCCGAGCAGCGTGGGCAGCCAGGCGACCAGTTCCTTGGAGCCGATCGTTGGCAGCACCCCGAGCCCGTCGACGCCGGCCCCGCAGGCGCGGGCCACCCAGGCCGCGATGGCGTCCCGCAGCGCGGGGGTGCCCGCGGTCAGCGGGTAGCCCGGGGCGTCCGACGCGTCGGCCAGCGCCTGCCGGATCAGCGCCGGCACCGGGTCGACCGGCGTGCCCATCGAGAGGTTGATCAGCCCGTCCGGGTGCGCCGCGGCCGTCGCGGCCGCGGCGTCCAGGGTGTCCCAGGTGAACTCGGGCAGCCGCGACGAGACCGGCGCGGGCCGGTTCAGTGGCCCTCTTCCCGCGGCGGCTGCGCGGCCACGAAGGTCGCGTCCTTCTCCACCTTGCCGATCTTGGAGGCGCCGCCCGGCGAGCCCAGGTCCTCGAAGAACTCGTAGTTCGCCCCGGTGTAGTCCTTCCACTGCTCCGGGACGTCGTCCTCGTAGAAGATCGCTTCGACCGGGCAGACCGGCTCACAGGCACCACAGTCGACGCACTCGTCGGGGTGGATGTAGAGCATCCGATTGCCCTCGTAGATGCAGTCGACCGGGCACTCCTCGATGCATGCCTTGTCGAGCACATCCACGCACGGCTCGGCGATGATGTAGGTCACCGGTCTTCTCCTCCGCAAGACTCGTCGCGATCATCCGCGACGGTTAGAGCCTAGTATCTCGCCGGGGAGGGGGTCGATCGTGCTCCGACAGCAGGACTTGGGACACCGGATCGTGGTCCGCCGGATTGTGGGGATTCGCGAAGGCCGGCCGCTCTTCGCCGACGCGCTCGGCGAACTGGTCGAGCTGAGCGAGACCCACATCACGTTGGCCACGGATCGGGGCCGGCTGCGGGTCCCGGTGGAGCAGGTGCACCGCGCGAAGCGGGTGCCGGCGGCCCGTCGGCCGACGGCCGCCGCCGTGGTGGCCCTGGAGCTGGCCGCCGACGAGGCGTGGCCCGCCCCGGTACGCGGGCGGCTCGGCGACTGGCTGCTGCGCAGCGCCGCGGGCTGGACCGGCCGGGCGAACACCGCGCTGCCGATCGGCGACCCGGACCGCCCGCTCCCCGCCGCGCTGGACGCGGTGCAGCGCTGGTACGCCGAGCGCGGCCAGCCCGCCATGGTCAACACCCCGCTGCCACTGGCCGCACCGGTCGGCGCCGAGCTGGACGCTCGCGGCTGGACGGCCCGGCCGCCGGTGCTGGTGCAGACCGCGCCGGTCGCCATGCTGCCGCCGGGCCGCCCCGACCTGCCCCCGGTCGGCCTCTCGCCGACGCCCTCGGCGGAGTGGCTGGCGGTGGCCGCCGGCCGCAAGGGCGGGCTGCCGGACGCCGCCCGCCACGTGCTCACCGCCGTGGACCGGATCCGCTTCGCCCAGCTGCACGTCGACGGCCAACTGCTCGCGGTGGGCCGGGGCACGGTCACCGGCGAGGGGCGCTGGCTCGGCCTCACCCTGATCGAGGTGCTGCCGGAGGCCCGCCGGCGCGGGTTCGCGGGCGCGGTCATCCGGGCGCTGGCCGACTGGGGCCGCGCGGAGGGCGCCACCAAGGCCTTCCTCCAGGTGGAGCAGCGCAACGCCCCCGCGGTGGCCCTCTACCAGCGGCTCGGCTTCACCACCCACCACACCTACCTGACCCGGGTCGCCCCGGCCTGATCGAAGGGTTCCGGCAGGTCGTCCGGGGTACGGAGACATCCGTACCCCGGTGAGGAAGGACCTGTCGATGGCCAAGAAGCACACGGCGCGCCGCGGGAGCGGCGCGGCGGCGACGAAGAACCAGCCCGGCAACCAGACGCCGAACACCCCCGACATCAACGAGAGCGAGATCGCCCGCCTGAAGGTCGACCAGCTCCGCGACCGCCTCCGCCGACGCGGCGTCACCGGCACCGCGGACATGCGCAAGCCCGAACTGGTCGACGCGCTGGTCCAAGCCCTGCGGGAGGGCCGGAAGACCACCCGGTCGGGGAGCGGCACCGGCTCCGGCTCCCGCGGATCCCGCTCGGCCGCCCGCCGTCCGGCGGCGCCGGTGGGCGCGGCACCGGACTCGACGGAGCTCGCCGAACTGGAACGGCGAGCGGCGGAACTGGCGGACGCCGCGCCGCAGGCCCCGGAGGTCGAGGAGGTCGAGCGCCGCGCCGCGGAGCTGGAGGGCGCGGGGACGGAGGCGACCCCGTTGCCGGCGCTTCCGGCATCCCCGGCCGACCGGACACCGCGGGCCGGACAGGGCGGCGCCGGCGCCCGCGTGCCGCGGCACCGGTCGGGCGCCCACGACACCGTCGCGGACGGCGGCGACCGGCAGGCGGTCCGGGTCGCCGGCGACGCCCGCCCCGGTCCGGCGTCGGCCCTGGCGGCGGCGGATCCGGTGGTGGCCTCGATGGTGCCGCCGGAGGTGGACCGGGTGGACGAGGTGGTCACGCCCGAGGGCACCATGATCACGGCCAGCGCGGGGCGGGCCGCCGAGTCGGTCGACTCGCCGCCCCTTCCCGGTACCGGCACGCGGAAGCCACGCTCCTCGTCCGGCCGCAGCTAGCGCACGGCGGCCGCACGCCGTAGCGGGCTGGTCCCGCCCGGACGCCGTGCCCCCAGGGCCGGCGCCGGGCGGGATCCGGCCGCCCGGGCCGGGCTCCGCCTCAGCGGCGGACGATCTTGCGGGGCTTGGCCGCCTTGATTTCGGCGTAGCGCTTGAGCTGCCGGGAACGGAAGTCGCGGCCCAGCGCGGTGAGGGTCAGGTAGCCGACCAGCACACCGGCCACGGTGGCCGCGAGGTAGAGCCAGATCTGGGCGAAGAAGAGGCCGGCGCCCCCCTCGAACGGGTTCTCGCCGACCAGCAGGGGGCCGACGAAGACGGTCAGCGCCAGCGCCGCGACCACCGCGACGGCCAGGTCGCCGGTCCAGTGGGCGGCCGGCCGGTCCGCGCCCCAGCGGAACGCCGTGGCGGCCAGGATCAGCCCGATCACCAGGAACATCACCAGCGAGACCCGGCCGGCGGCGGTGTCGTCGTGCGGGTAGGCGAACTTGATCACCAACCGGGCCACCACGTTGACCACGAACAGCGCGGCCGCCAGCACGCCGACCGCACGCCACCGCTGGAACATCGCACGCCTCCCGCCGTACCGCCCACCGCCTCGGTGGGCTCCTCGCAGGAATATCTACCACCGCAACCTGTGCGGCGTCTGCACCCTCAGCGGACGGCCGGCGGCACCACGAGCTGCCGGAAACCCATCACCGCGAAGGTGATCGCGCCCGCCACGACAAGCCCGAGGCCGAGCACGTTGTCGCCGCTGAGCGCGAGATCGCCCTCGACGGTGCGGAAACCGCCCGCGACGATCACCACGAACCAGGGCAGGGCGGCCAGCGCCCCCGCCCAGCGGGCGCCGACCGCCAGGTGGGCGAACCAGCTCACCAGCACCGTCAGCACCACCACGGCGGCGATCCCGCCCACCGCCAGCGAGATGCCGACCAGGGCCTTGCCGAAGCCGCCGGGACGGCCCCCGACCACCTCCCAGGCCCAGGTGGCGAAGAGCAGGTCGAGCACCGCGGCGAGCACGCCGGCCCAGACCGTCACCACCCCGCCGGCGACGCGCAGCGCGAGGTCGACCGCCCGGTCCGACGGCTCGGGCGGCGCGGCGGGCTGCTGCTCGGGGGCGACCGACATGGGTACGGCGGGCAGCGTCACCGGAGGCCGGCCGCCGCGACCGGGGACCGGTCCGGCCCGTCCAGCGCCAACCCGGCGAAGAGGTCGTCCTCCCAGCCGTACGGGCCGCTGCCCGGGCCCTTCTCGCCGACCGCGAGGGTGAAGTATTCGACCCCCATGAACTCGGCGCCGAAGTTGCCGGCGATCGAGTAGAGCCAGGAGTTGGCCGGGATCTGGGTGGCGTGCGCCCGCATCGCCGCTTCCTTGGCGAGGTGCTGGTCGGTGGCGTCGATCCGCGCGGCGATCCCCTCGTCCGGGGTGCCGAAGGGCAGGTCGTCGATGCTCTCGATGCCCGCGAAGGGGTTGTCCGCCGTCTCGGTGAACGCGTCCAGGCCGGCCTCCAGCACGCCGCGCGGCATGGCCGTCCAGTAGACCTTCGCCGGGGCGATCCCCTCCGCCGCGGCGAGTTCCACGCCGCGCATGGCCACCCGGTGCGCCTGGATGTGGTCGGGGTGGCCGTAGAAGCCGTTCGGGTCGTACGTGATCATCACCTGCGGGCGGACCTCGCGGATGACCTCCAGCAGGTGGCCGGCGGCCTCGTCGAGGTCGGCCTGCCAGAACGCCCGGGGGTGCTCGTTGGTGGCCAGCCCCATCATCCCCGAGTCGCGGTAGCGGCCGGCGCCGCCGAGGAAGCGGTGGTCGGTGACGCCGAGCGCGGCGCAGGCGGCCGTCAACTCGCCGATCCGGTAGCCGCCGAGCTGGTCGGCCTCGGCCGCGGCCAGCTGGGCCAGCGCCGGCACGTGGATCTCGCCCTCCTCGCCCAGCGTGCAGGTCACCAGCGTGACGTGGGTGCCCGTGGCGGCGTAGTGCGCCATCGTCGCGCCGGTGCCGATGGACTCGTCGTCGGGGTGCGCGTGGACCAGCAGCAGGCGTCGGTCGGGCAGCGTCGTCACGCCCGTCACTCTAACCGGCGGTCCTCCCCGCTCGATGCTTACGCGTCCGCCCAGGTCGGCCACATCACGCCCGGCGCGCGCCTACTCTCTACAGGCGTGGACTTTCCCGAGCTGGCCGCCCGCACCCGTCGGTTCAGCCACGGGGCGCCGCGCTCCGTATCCGTCGCCGAGGACGGCTCCCGGGTCATCTTCCTGCGCTCGTCGGGGCCGGAGGACCCGGCCGACGCGCTCTGGCTGCTCGACGTCGCCTCCGGCGAGGAGCACCTCGTCGCCGACCCGGCGGTGCTGCTCGGCTCGGACGGCGAACCGGCCGAGCTGGCGCCGGGCGAGCGGGCGCTGCGCGAGCGGCTGCGGCTCAGCGCCGCCGGCATCGGCTCGTACGCCCTGGACGGCGCCGGCCGGGTGGCCGCGTTCGCGCTGGCCGGCCGGTTGTTCCGAGCCGACCTGGTGCACGGCGACGTGGTCGAGGTGGCGGCCGTCGGCCCGGTGATCGACCCGCGTCCCGACCCGACCGGCGAACGGCTGGCCTACGTCACCGACGCCGCCGAGGGGGTCCGTCGGGGCCAGCTGCGCGTGGTCGAACCGGACGGCACGGACAACCTGCTCGCCGGCGAGGACAGCGGGGTGACCTGGGGGCTGGCCGAGCACATCGCCGCGGAGGAGTTCGGCCGGTTCCGCGGCTACTGGTGGGCCCCGGACGGGCGCTCGGTGCTGGCCGCCCGGGTGGACGAGTCCCGGCTGGACCGCTGGCACCTGCACGACCCGGCCGACCCGGCGAGCCCGCCGACCTCCGTCGCGTACCCCCGGGCGGGTGGGCCGAACGCCGAGGTCAGCCTGCACCTGCTGGACCTCGACGGCGGCTGGGTCGACGTGCACTGGGACCGCGAGACCTACCCGTACCTGACCTCGGTGGACTGGGCGGACGGCGGGCCGCTGATCACCGTGCTGCGTCGGTCGCAGCAGCACGGCCTGGTGCTGGCCGTGGACCCGCGCACCGGGGAGACGCAGGTGCACGCCGAGCTGGCCGACCCGCGCTGGGTGGAGCCGATCCCCGGCACCCCGGCCCACCTGCCCGACGGGCGGGTGCTGGTCGGCGGCGAGCTGGCCCACGACGGGTACGACGCGCGCTGCCTGTTCGCCGACGGCACCCTGCTCACCCCGCCGTCGCTCTACGTGCGGCGGGTGGTGGGCCGGCTGCCGGCCGGCCCGAACTCGGCGGCCGACCTGCTGGTCGAGGCGAGCGAGGGCGAGCCGAGCCAGCGCCACCTCTACCGGGTGCGGACGGCGATCGGCGGCGGGGTGGACGCCCGCCGGATGGGCAGCGACCCCGGCTGGCACACCGCCGCCATCGGCGGCAACACGCTGGCGGTGGGCGTGGCCTCGCTGGAGCACCCGGGCACCCGCTGGCGGGTGTGGCACGGCGACCGCGAGGTGGGTGAGCTGGCCTCGCGCGCGGCGACCCCGCCGTACGCGCCGCGGCCCACGCTGGTCCGGGTGACCGACCGGCGGCTGCCGAGCGCGGTGCTCTACCCGGGCGAGCACGTGAAGGGCACGAAGCTGCCGGTGCTGCTGGACGTCTACGGCGGCCCGGGCCACCAGGAGGTGATCGCCGCGCGGGGGGTCTGGCTGGAACGGCAGTGGTGGGCCGAGCAGGGCTTCGCGGTGGTGACCATCGACAACCGGGGCACCCCGGGCATCGCCCCCTCCTTCGAGAAGGCGATCCACCGGCGGGTGGCCGACGTGATCCTCTCCGACCAGGTGGACGCGCTGACGGCGCTCGCCGGCAAGCACCCGGACCTGGATCTGGAGCGGGTGGCGGTGCGCGGCTGGTCGTTCGGCGGCTGGCTGGCCGGGCTGGCGGTGCTGCGCCACCCGGAGCTGTTCCGGTGCGCGATCGTCGGCGCGCCGGTCACCGACTGGACGCTGTACGACACCGCTTACACCGAGCGCTATCTGGGGATGCCGGACGACGGGATGGACGTCTACGCCCACCACTCGCTGGTCGAGCTGGCCGCCGAGCCGGTCGGCGACCCGGCGCAGGCCCGGCCGATGCTGCTGGTGCACGGCCTGGTCGACGACAACGTGCTGGCCGCGCACACGCTGCGGCTCTCGGCGGCGCTGCTGGCCGCCGGCCGGCCGCACGCCGTGCTGCCGCTCACCGGGGCCAGCCACATGGCCGCCGGCGGGGTTTCCGAGCGGCTGCTCCGGCTGGAGCTGGACTTCCTGCGCCGGCACCTGTGACGCGCGAGGGCCCCGGCCGGATCGGACCGGGGCCCCCACTGTCAGGCGATCATTGCTTCACGTAGACGTTCGTGAAGGCGGGGTAGCCGAAGATGCTGGACAGGTAGATCCCGCCCACCTTGGAGCCGTGCAGGTAGTAGCCCTGCTCGACGAAGAGCGGCACGGCCGGGGCCAGCTCGGTCATGATCCGCTTGTCGAGCTTGGCCCACTCCTTGCCCTGCTCACCGGCGGGCATGGCGAGGACCCGGTCGAACTCCTTGTTGATCTCGTCGCTGTTCACGTACGACGTGTTGCTGTTGCTCTCGGCCTTGATGGTGCGGCCGTCGAACAGCACCGGCAGGATCGCCGCACCACTCGGCCAGTCCGCGGCCCACTGGTCGGTCCAGAGGTCGTACGGGTTGTTCTTCTTGCTGGTCTCGTCGAGCTTGGCGTCGGTCGGGATGGTCTTCACCGTGATCTTGAAGCCGGCCTTCTCCAGGTTGGTCTTCAGCTGGGTGGCCAGCTCCGGCGAGTCGTCGCTGATGCCGAGCACCAGCTCCGGGGTCTTGCCGGCGAGCAGCTCCTTGGCCTTCTCCACGTTGCCGCTCGGGCCGGCCGGGTAGGCGTCGTAGTTCTCCCAGCCGATGGTCGACGGCGGCATCAGCGTGGTGACGGCCTTGGCGGACGCCTCACCGCCGTACGCCTTGATGAAGCCGTCCCGGTCGATCGCGTAGTTGAGCGCCTGGCGCACCGAGAGGTCGGTGACCCGCTGGGTGTTGATGGTCAGCCGCCACAGGCTCGGGGTCTGGCCACGCACCGAGCGGTCCTTCAGCGTCGCGTCGCCGGTGACCCGGGCGACCAGCGCCGACGGCACGCCGTTCCAGGCCAGCGCCGCCTGGTCGTCACCGTTGTCGGAGATCACCCGGTTGGCGCCCGCCTCGGCGTCCGGGCCGTAGTTCCAGATGATCTTGTCCGGGTACGCGTGCCGCACCGGGTCGGTCTTCGGGTCCCAGTTGTCGTTCCGCTCCATCACCAGCTCGACACCGGCGGTGTTCTTGGTGATCTTGTAAGGCCCGGAGGAGAACGGCTGGTTGTCCAGGTTGACGCCGGTGTCCTTGTCCGCCTTCAGCGGAGCGGTGTAGGGCAGCGACGCCGCGAACGGCAGGTCACAGTGCGGCTTGGCGAACTCGAACTTGAGCGTCTTCGCGTCCGGCGTGGTCAGGCCCGGCGGCAGCGAGGTCTTGTTCGCCTTGAAGTTCCACTTGGTGTCGTACTGCGGGTCGTTGGCGAGCCACTCCTGCAGGTAGGTCGGGCCGCCGGTCAGGTCCGGGTCGAAGGAGCGGGCGATGCCGTACGCGATCTCCTTGGAGGTGATCGCGCTGCCGTCCTCGAACTTCACCCCGTCCTTGATCTTGAATTCCCAGACCTTGCAGTCCTTGTTGACATCGGTGCCCGGGGTCTCGGCCAGGTCGCCCACCAGGGTCACCTTGCCCGAGCCGTCGTCCTTGAACGTGGTCAGGAAGCGGCTGTAGAGCGGGGCGTTCATCAGGCCGGCGAACGAGTAGACCCGCTGCGGGTCGAGGTGCGAGATCTTGGTCTCCCGGATCACCCGGAAGGTCCCGCCCTTGGCGGCGCCGGGCACCTCGGCGGCCGGTCCCATCGACTCCTTCGGGTCGGTGGCGATCGAGCCGCTCTGCACGCGGTTCTCGCCTGAGCCGCCGTCGGTGCCCTTGTTCTCGCTGCACGCCCCCATCACCACGAGCAGTGCGAGCGCGCCGCCCGTGGCGGCTGCCCTCTTCAGGCGCATCTGCGCCTCCTCCCTATCCGGAGCCTCGTCAGACGACGTAGGAAAACTACGGTTTGTGTAACAGAGAGCGGTGGATTTCTCCACGCCCTGCCGGGTGCCGTTGCGCTATCGCAACCGGACCCGGGGGTCGATGGCGGCATAGAGCAGGTCGACCACGATGTTGGCGACCACGATGAAGACCGCCGAGATCAGCACGGTGGCCATGATGGTCGGCAGGTCACCGCTCTTGACCGCGTCCACGGCGGTCCGGCCGAGCCCCTGGATGCCGAAGGTGGTCTCGGTGATCACCGTGCCGCCGAGCGCGCTGCCCACGTCCAGGCCGGCGATGGTGACGATCGGGGTGATCGCCGCGCGCAGCGCGTGCCGGCCGTAGACCTTCCGCTTGGCCACGCCCTTGGCCCGCGCGGTGCGGACGAAGTCCTCGGAGAGCGTCTCCAGCATCTGGGCCCGGGACAGCCGGGCGTAGATCGCCGAGAAGAGGAAGGCCAGGCAGACCCAGGCGAGAACGAGCCCGCTGGCCCACTTCAGTGGATTGTCGAAGATGGAGGTGTAGCCGGGTGTCGGCGTGATCCGCAGGTTGTAGGTGAAGATCAGCAGCAGCACCGCGCCGACGAAGTAGAGCTGCATCGAGGCGCCGGCCAGCGAGAAGCCGATGGCCAGCCGGTCCAGCAGGGTGCCCCGTCGTAGCGCCGAGATCATGCCGAGCCCCACGCCGAGCACCAGCCAGAGCACCGCCGCCGGGATGACGATGCTCAGCGTCACCGGGAGCACCCGGGTCAGCGTGTCCGTGACCGCCTCGCTGTTGACGTAGGAGTAGCCGAGGCAGGGGGCGTCGCACCGGCCGCCCTGGGAGCTGCCCAGGTCCCGCCCCGTGACGATGCCCTTCATGTAGTTGGCGTACTGCTCGGGCAGCGGATCACGCAGGCCCAGCTCCTCGCGGACCCGCTCCATCCGTTCGGCGTTGCAGTTCTTCGGGCACATGCCGCTGACCGGGTCGCGGGGCAGGCCGAAGAACATCAGGAAGCTGAGCACACTCACCGCGAAGAGGGTGAGGACCGCGGTGAGCAGCCGGCGTACCAGGAATCGGGTCATGAGGCTCCACCCCTACCGGGACGACTTCGGGTCGAGCGCGTCACGCAGCGCGTCGCCGAGCAGGTTGAAGGCGAGCACGAGGATGAAGATCGTGACGCCGGGGAAGAACACGTACGCCGGGTCGGTCTGCAGGTACGGGATGCTCTGGAAGATCATCCGGCCGAAGTCGGCGGTGGGTTCGAGGATGCCGATACCGAGGAAGGACAGCGCCGCCTCACCGGTGATGTACGACGGCACGGCGAGCGAGAACGCGACCAGGATCGGCGCCCAGAGGTTGGGCAGGAGCTGCCGGAACAGCATGTGCCCCAGCCCGGCGCCGCTGGCCTTTGCGGCCTCCACGAACTCCCGTTCGCGCAGCGAGATAACCTGACCCCGGACCAGCCGGGCGGTGCTCGTCCAGCCGAACGCGGCGAAGATGCCGATGAGCACGGCCACCTGGAACGCCGGCGGCACCTCCTCCCGCGGCCCGTAGAAGCGCAGCCCCACAGTGGGCACCACGGCGAGGGCGAAGATGAGGAAGGGCAGGGCCAGCGCCACGTCGGTGATCCAGCTGATCACCGTGTCGACGATCCCGCCCAGGAAGCCGGCGATGATGCCGGCCGCCACCCCGATCGCGGTGGTCACGAGGGCGGCCGCGAACGCGATGAACAGCGACGTCCGCATTCCGTAGATCATGCGGATGAAGATGTCCCGGCCGAGCCGCGGCTCCAGCCCGAACCAGTGGTCGCCGGTGATTCCGCCGACGTAGCCCAACGGCATGCCGTTGCCGTCCAGGAGCTGCTGGAACTGCTCGTTCGGGCCGACGCCGTACAGCTTGGAGATCAGCGGCGCGGCGAGCGCCAGCACGACGAAGAGGACCAGCACGGCGGCGCTGACCATGGCCGTGCGGTCCCGGCGCAGCCGGGCCCAGGCGAGCTGGCCCGGTGACCGGCCGACGATGCCCCGCTCGTCGGGCTTCACCGGGTCGGCGGCCGGCTCCATCTCGGCGCGCGCCGCGCCCTCCACCGGGGACAGGCTCATTGCGGCAACTCCTCGGTTCGCGACTGCGGGGCTCGCAACACCGGCTCACTCCTCGCGCTCACGGCACCTCCACAGGTTCGCGACCGCGGGGCTCGCAACACCGGCTCACTCCTCGCGCTCACGGCACCTCCACAGGTTCGCTGGTGACGACGCCGATCGGCCCGTTCTCCGGGAAGTGGCAGGCCGTGGCCTGGTTGCCGCCGTCCCGGGCGACCAGGGCCGGTTCCTCGGTGGCGCAGCGCTCCTGCGCCTTCCAGCAACGGGTGCGGAAGCGGCAGCCCGACGGTGGGTTGAGCGGCGTCGGCACGTCGCCGGTGAGGCGGATCCGCCCGGCCGGCCCGAGGGTCGTCACGTCGGGGATGGCCGACAGCAGCGCCCGGGTGTAGGGGTGCTGGGGGCGGGTGTAGATGTCGTCGCGGTCGCCGATTTCGACGATCTTGCCGAGGTACATGACGGCGACGCGGTGGCAGAAGTGCCGCACGACGGCGAGGTCGTGGGCGATGAAGACGAACGCCAGGTCGAGGTCGCGTTGCAGGTCCCGCAGGAGGTTGATGACCTGGGCCTGGATGGAGACGTCCAGGGCGGAGACGGGTTCGTCGGCGACGATGAGCTTCGGCCGCAGCGCGAGGGCGCGGGCGATGCCGATGCGCTGGCGCTGGCCGCCGGAGAACTCGTGCGGGTAGCGGTTGTAGTGCTCCGGGTTCAACCCGACCAGTTCGAGGAGTTCCTGGACGCGCTTCTTGATGCCGCCGGGCGGGTTGATGCCGTTGACCTGCAGGGGCATGGCCACGATCCGGCCGACGGTGTGCCGGGGGTTCAGCGAGGCGTAGGGGTCCTGGAAGATGATCTGCAGGTCCTGCCGCAACGGCCGCAACGCGCCCCGCCGGGCGTGGGTGATGTCCCGGCCCGCGAACTCGATGCTCCCGGCGGTCGGTTCCAGCAGCCGCACCAGCATCCGCCCCGTGGTGGTCTTCCCACACCCGGACTCCCCCACCAGGCCCAGCGTCTCGCCGGGCCGCACGTCGAAGTCCAGGCCGTCGACCGCCCGGACGGCGCCCTTGGCGCGGAAGCCCTCCCGCACCGGGAAGTGCTTGCTCAGCCCCCGCACCCGCAGCAGCGGCTCGGTCTCGGTACTCATCGGGCCACTCCCACCTGCGCGATGTCCTGCTGGTAGAGCCGGGTGCGCTCCTCGGCCGGCAGGTGGCAGGCGACCAGATGGCCCGCCTCCCCGGCCGCCCGCAGCGCGGGCACCTCGGTGCGGGAGCGGTCGCCGTTACGGCCGGCATACCGACAGCGGGGGTGGAACGCGCACCCCGACGGCAGATTGATCAACGACGGC
>NZ_JBEXLR010000138.1:0-13086 GCF_040610095.1 Micromonospora sp. NPDC004540 | reverse complement strand
GGGGGGGCGTTGGTGCTTATATGCCCGGCGGGCCAGCACTAACCCCGCCCGCGCGGGGGGGGGGGGCCGGCGCCCGCCCCCCCCCCGCGGCATCGGCGGATCAGTCGCGCGGGGCCTGGAAGGCCACGCGGCGACGACGGAACATGACGAACAGCACGGCGCCGGCCACGAGCACGGCGGCACCGACACCGGCGAGGGCGGCGGCCGGGGCGCCGGTGACCGGCAGGCCACCACCCGAGCCGCCGTCACCGTCACCGTCACCGGAGCCGCCCTCGCCGCCGGTGATGACGATCCGGGCGGTGTTGTTCGCCGGGTTCGACTCGGTGGAGGAGGTGGCGCCGTCGACCACGATCGTGCCGTCGGTGCCCGGAGCTGACTTGATCTTCAGCTTGACGGTGGCCTTGATCCGGCCGTAGCCGGAGGCGACGCTGGGGAACTCGCTCTCGAAGTTGCAGCGCAGCTTCGCCGACTCCGGCAGCTGCTTGCCCGGCGTGCCGTCGGTGTAGCACCACTCCGAGGGCAGCAGCACCGTGCCGCTCGGCGCGGTGATGACGACCCCGGGGCCGCCGCCGTCGGACGGGCCGTTGTTCACGACCTCATACGCGAGGTCGACCGTCTGGCCGACCGTGCCCTTCACCGGCGGGACGGTGACGGCGACGTCGAGCGTGTTCTTCTTGGTCCAGAACTGGATGTCGGCATAGTTGTCCGACTCGTCGAGCTCACGCTCCACGACGGACCGCTTGGCGAGGCCCGCCGCCACGGCCTTGGCGTGCAGCTTCTCGGCGGCGGAGGCGAACGATGGGCCGGTGCCCTTGGTGGCCGCGGCCTTCTTCGCCGCCTCCGCCTCGCCCGCCAGGGCCGTGCTGAACGCGGCGTAGTTCTCGTCCGGACCGGGCAGGTTGCGGCCGAACGTGATGTTGAACAGCGACTCGCCGGTCTCGTCGTCGAACAGCAGCAGCCCCTCGCCGGGCTTGAGCGTCAGCGGCACCGTGCAGGTGACCTGGCTCGGCCCGTACACGTAGGGCGCGCCGATGTCCTTCGGGTAGTAGTCGACGTAGGTGCAGTCGCTGTACCGCTCGACGAAGGTGGCGCCGGTGGGCAGGTCGACCCGGACCGTGAAGTCCGTCGCCGGGCTGTCGCCCTCGTTCAGGACACCGCTGTAGAGCGGGACGCGGTCGCCCGGGCCGACCGGGTGCGCCTTGTCGTTCAGGTTGTCGGCGGCGGCGACCAGGTCGGGGCCCGACGCGACCACGGTGACCGGGAACGAGGTGGTGTTGTCGCCGGGGTTGGCGTCGTCCTCCGCGCCGGCGATGGTCACCGTCACCGCGCCCGCGTCGCCGGGCGTGGCGCCCGTGCGGCTGGCCAGCGACACCGGGTAGACGTTGGTGACCTGCCCGGCCGCGAGAGCGCCGACCGTGCAGGTGACCTTGGCGTCGGCCAGCTTGCAGGTGTCGTCCCAGTCCGACACGGAGGCGGTGACCGCGTCGGAGAGCTTGCTCAGGTCGAGGGTGACGGTCACCGCGGTGGCGTCGGCCTCGCCGTAGTTGTAGACGTACATGCCGATGGTGGTGCCGCTGTTGTCGATCTCGGCGACGGGGTCGCGGTCGAACGAGACGGAGAGATCGGGCAGCGCGTCCGCCGCGTGGGCGGGGGCGGAGAAACCGAACAGCGCGGTCGTCGCCAGCATCGCCGCGCCGACGGCGAGGCGGGGCCAACGGGCCGTGAGGGATGTCATGTGTGCTCCGGAAGAGAACGAAGGAAGCCCGCACTTTAGTTGACGATCAGCAACCGTGCTGCCCCGTGCGAAGAGGCCGCTCCAGAACCCTGGGCGATGTCAGTCCCGTCGATTAGAATGTATGTACTAATCGAGCCTGTTGACCTGGGAGGATGCTCGTGACTGCGCCCACCTCCGCCGCCCCTGTCACCCCCTACGCCACCCTCCTCGGGTTCACCCGCTACGTGGACCGCACCGGGCCCACCAAGGCCACCTTCGTGGGCGGCCTGCGCAAGCAGCGGGCGAGCCGCCACGGGTTCAACCCGCACGGCCAGTTCGTCAAGGCGCTCAAGGCCGACGTCGCCTTCCACACCGGCGGCACGCACCTGGCCCAGGTGGCCGACCTGGTCAAGCCGCGCTGGCGCCCGCTCTACGAGGCGCTGGTGCCGGGCGCGACCACCTGGCTGCACTCGCTCGGCGAGCCGGCCGGCGTCGACCTGGCCCAGACCCGCGACGCGCTGGCCATGCTGGGCGACCTGCCCGTGAAGATCAACCCGCAGTTCGGCGTGCGCTACGCCGACGGCCGCGCCGAGGCGATCCGGCTGCACTTCGACGAGGCCCCGCCGAGCGAGGAGACCACCCTGGCCACGCTGCACCTGATGGCCCGGCACATGGACGCGGTCCTGCCGCACGCCGAGCCGGTGCTGGTCGACGTCCGGCGCGGCGAGTCCCACCGGATGCCGGCCGACGTCAAGCCGGAGCAGATCGAGCAGTGGCTGGCCGGCGAGGCCGCCGCGTTCCGCGCCATCTGGTCCACGGCCGCCTGACCGGCTGGGCCGCGCCCGGCGCCGTCACCGGTGCCGGGTGCGGTGCAGCAGGTACGCGGTGACCAGGCCACCGGCCAGCACGGCCACCGCCCCGGCCGTCTGCCCGGTCTCCAGCGCCACCCGGAAGGCGTCCCGGACCACCGCGCGCTCGCCGTCCGAGCCGGCGGCGGCCAGCGCGGCCGGGAACGAGCCGGCCCCGGCCAGCGCCGCCGGCAGCAGGGCGGCGAACCGCGCGTTCAGCACCGCGCCCAGCACGGCCACGCCCAGGCTGCCGCCGACCTCGGTCATGGTGCCGTCGACACCCGCACCGGCCCCGGCCCGCTCCGGCGGCAGCGCGCTCACCACCGCCTCGACGATCGCCGGATTGGCCAGCGCGCAGCCGGCGCCCATCAGCAGCAGGCCGCCGAGCAGCGCCGGATAACCGTCCCCGGGGGTGTAGGTGACGGCCAGCAGCCCGACGGCGAGCAGCGCCATCCCGACGGCGACCGCGGCCGGCCGCCCCATCCGACCGATCAGCGCGGCGGCCGCACCGGTGAGGTTGAGCAGCACAATGGAGAGCGCGAACGGCGCCATCCGCAGCCCGGCCTCCCAGGCCGGGTAGCCGCGAACGAACTGCAACTGCTGGGTGAGCAGGAAGAGCGCGCCGGTCGCGCCGAAGGTGATCAGCACGACCCCGGAGACCGCGCCGGTGAACCGGGGGTTGCGGAACAGCCCCATGTCCAGCATCGGATCGGCGACCCGGTGTTCCCAGGCGACGAAGAGGCCGAGCAGCGCGGCGCCGGCGGCGGCCGCGGCGAGCACCGCCGGGGCGGTCCAGCCCTGCTCCGGCCCGGCGGTGATCGCCCAGACCAGCCCGGTGAGCCCGGCCGTGGAGAGCAGGACGCCCAGCACGTCGAGCCGGCCGGTGGCCGCCTTGCGGGACTCCGGCACCAGCAGCCGCACGGCCACCAGGCAGACCAGCACCACCGGCACGTTCACCAGGAAGATGGCCTGCCAGGGCAGGTGGGCGAGGATGGCCCCGCCGACCGGCGGCCCGACGGCGAAGCCCAGCGCGCTGGTCGCCGCCCACACCCCGATGGCCCGCTGCCGCGCCGGCCCCTCGAAGACCTGCACGGCCACCGCGAGGGTGGCGGTGACCAGCAGCGCGCCGCCCACGCCCATCCCGGCCCGGGCCGCGATGAGCTGGCCGGTGGTCGTGGCCAGCCCGGCGGCCAGCGAGCCGGCCCCGAACAGCACCAGCCCGACCAGCAGCATCCTCCGCCGGCCGTACCGGTCGGCCGCGCTGCCGGCGCTGATCAGCAGGCCGGACAGGACCAGGGCGTACGCGTTGATGATCCACTGCACGTCGCTGGTGCTCGCGCCCAGCTCGGTGGTGAGCACCGGCACCGCCACGGTGAGCACGGTGTTGTCCAGCACCACGGTCACCTGGGCCAGGCAGAGCACGGCCAGGATCCACCAGCGGTGCCGCAGGACCGCCGGCCCGGTCGGGGCGACCGGCGCCGCGAGGGCACTCACGGCCGCGGGGCGTACGGGGCGAGCGGGTTGGCCAGCGTCCCGACGAACTGGAGCGCCGCCGACGGGTCCGCCAGGTCGACCATCTGCTGGTTGTTGCGCAGTTGCAGCCGGTTCAGGCAGGAGAGCGCGAACTCCGGGGCGAACAGGTCGTGCCGCCCGGCCAGGTGCGGCACCGACTCCGTGTACGCGCTGACGCACTCGGCCACGGTCCGCCAGAAGGTCTCCTCGTCGAGGATCCCCTCAATGGCCAGGATCGCGTTGAGGTGGCGCAGGAACGAGTCGAACACGTCGGTGAAGACGCAGAGCACCTTCTCGTCCTCGGGGACGGCGGCGCGGATCCGGCGCACCGCCTCGGGCAGGTCGGCCTCCGGGTCCATCACGACGATCTCCTCGGCGATGTCCTTGAAGACCACCCGCTCCACCACGTCGTCGCGGAGCACCAGGATGACGTTCTCGCCGTGCGGCATGAACGCCAGGTCGTAGGCGTGGAGCGCGTGCAGCAGCGGCACCAGGTAGGCGTCCAGGTAGCGGCGCAGCCAGTCGGCCGGGGCCAGCCCGGACCCGGCGATCAGCGCACCGGCGAACGAGCGGCCGGCCCGGTCGACGTGCAGCAGCGACGCCATGGTGGCCAGCCGCCGGCCCGGCTTCAGCCCGGGCACCGGGCTCTCCCGCCAGAGCGCGGCGAGCATCTTCCGGTACGGCGAGTAGCGGTCGGTGGCCGCCTCGAACTGCCGGTGCCGGTAGCCGATGGCGGCCCGCTCCCGGATGATCGACAGCCCGGTCCGCCGGAACACCGGGTCCGCGGCGATCAGGTCGGCCAGCCAGTCGTTGATGGCCGGGGTGTGCTCCATGTACGCGGCGGACAGCCCGCGCATGAAGCCCATGTTGAGCACCGAGAGCGCGGTCTTCACGTAGTGCCGGGTCGGGTCGGTGACGTTGAAGAAGGTGCGCACCGACTGCTGGGCGAGGTGCTCGTCCGGCCCCTCGCCCAGTGGCACCAGGTGCCGCCGGGCCACCTCGCCGGCGAAGGTGACCGCCAGCTTGTTCCACCACTGCCAGGGGTGCACCGGCAGCAGCAGGTAGTCGGCCGGGTCGAGGCCGAGGCCGGTGAGGGTACGCGCGAAGCCGGCCAGCGTCTCCTCGCCCAGTTCGGCCCGGACGTGGGTGTCGTAGTCCAGGTCGGCGGCGCAGGTGAAGGTGGTGTGGTCGCGGTGCGCGGCGAGCCAGAGCAGCCGGACCGGCCGGCCGGCCTCCGGGGCGTACCGGTGGTGGTCGTGCACGCCGAAGCCGATCCGGCCGCTGTTGGCCACGAAGCACGGGTGGCCCTCGGTCATCGCCGTCTCGATCTGCTGGAAGTCCGCCTTGACCAGCTCGGCGGCCGCCAGCTCCGGCCGGGCCAGCTTGTAGGCGAGCCCGGCCAGGGTGGAGGTGATCTCCTCGAGGTAGACCGGCAGGACGGCGTCGGTGAGGCCGAGCGCGCCACGCAGCTCCAGGCAGAGGTCGACGGCGTCCAGCGGCGCCGCCCGCCCGGCGACGTGCCGGGTCAGGCCGGCGGGGTCGATCCACCAGTGGTTCAGGCTCAGCTGCCGGGCCGCGAAGCGGTACTCGGCGGTGCCGTCGTCGCCGCGTACCCGGTAGTGGCCGCCGCCCTGCGGCTCGGGGGTGACGAGCCGTTCGTGGGCGAACTCGGCCAGGGCCTTGCGGACCAGCTGGCGGTTGGCGGCGGCCCACAGCTCGGGGGTGAGGTGGTCGACGGCGGCGGAGGGGGTGGTCACGCGGGTACCTCTCAACGGGTGGCGGAGAACTGCTCGCGGGTGCAGACGCTGAGCAGAGCGGTCTTCTCGGGCTTGGCGATCGGGCCGACGACGGTGAAGCCGACGGCCGCATTCAGCGCGTGCACGGCGGTGTTGCGCACGTCGGGTTCGACCACCACCCGGCGGGTGGCCGGGTCGGCGAAGAGCCAGTCCAGCACCGTGGTGATCACGGCGAGGGTGAAGCCGCGCACGGGAGTGTCGGTGGGCGCGCAGAGGAAGTGCATCCCGACGTCACCCTCGACCGGGTCGTAGAGGCCGACCAGCTCGACCCGGGCCGGGTCGTAGCGCTCGGCCAGGAACGCCGGCCGCCCCTGCCAGAGCCCGAGGTGGGCGTCGTGGTGCGGATGCGCGGCGATCCGCCGGTACTCCTCGGCCACCCGGGCGACATCGGCGTCCTGCATCATCCAGAACACCGCCTTGGGGTGGGTCACCCAGCCGTGCAGCAGCGCGGCGTCGGCGTCCGGGTCGAGCGGGCGGAGGCTGAACTCGCCGAGGCGCGGGTCCACACGGCGGTACGTGGCCACGGTCATGAGGCCACCCCGGCCGGGGCGCCGAACTCCTGGAACGCGATGCTCTTCTCGATCGGGTAGTGCTCGCGGCCGGTCAGCTCGCGGATGATCCACGAGTTGCGGTAGGGGCCCATGCCCAGGTCGGGCGAGGTGACGCTGTGCGTGTGGGTGCCGGCGTTCTGGAGGAAGACGCCCCGTCCGGTGTGGTCGATGCTGTAGTTGCGGGCCACGTCGAAGCGGCCGTGGCCGTCGAGGCGGAGCCGGTCCCGGATCGGGTCGAGGAAGGCGGGTACCCGGTAGCGGTAGCCGGTGGCCAGCACCAGCCCCTCGGTCTCCAGGGTGAAGTCGCGGCCCTGCTCGACGTGGTGCAGCCCCAGCGCGTACCTCCCGCGCGCCGGGTCGTACGCGGCGTCGGTCAGCGCGGTGTTGGTGAGCAGCCGGGTGGGCGCCGGGCCGCCGACGCTCTTCACGTAGAGCAGGTCGAAGATCGCGTTGATCAGCTCCGCGTCGATCCCCTTGAACAGCCCCTTCTGCTCCGCCTCCAGCCGGTAGCGGGTCGGCTCGGGCAGGGCGTGGAAGTAGTCGACGTAGTCCGGGGAGGTCATCTCCAGGGTGAGCTTGGTGTATTCGAGCGGGAAGAAGCGGGGCGAGCGGGTGACCCAGTTGAGCTGGTAGCCGTGGGTGTCGATGTCGGCGAGCAGGTCGTGGTAGATCTCGGCCGCGCTCTGCCCGCTGCCGACCACGGTGATGCTCCGCTTGCCGCGCAGCGCCGCCCGGTGCTCCCGGTACCGCGAGTTGTGGATCACCTCGCCGCCCAGCCCTTCGCAGGCCGGCGGCACGTGCGGCGGGGTGCCGGTGCCGAGCACCAACCGGCGGGCCCGGTGGGTCACCTGCCGGCCGCCCACCCGGGCGTGCACGACGTACCGGTCGTCGGTCGGGTCGTACTCGATCGCGGTGACCTCGTGTCCGAACCGGACGCCGGGCAGCTTCGCGGCCGCCCACCGGCAGTACGCGTCGAACTCGCTGCGCAGCGGGAAGAAATTCTCCCGGATGTAGAACGGGTAGAGCCGGCCGGTCTCCTTGAGATAGCTGAGGAAGGAGTACGGCGAGGTCGGGTCGGCGAGCGTCACCAGGTCGGCGAGGAACGGGGTCTGCAGGTGGGCGCTCTCCAGCAGCATGCCGGGGTGCCAGTCGACGTCCTGGCGGGCCTCCAGGAAGAGGCCGTCGAGGTCGGCGATCGGGGCGGCCAGGCAGGCCAGGCCGAGGTTGTACGGGCCCAGCCCGACGGCGATGAAGTCATGGGTCGACATGGGTGTTCTCCTGGGCGGACGGCCGGTCAGCCGACCGGGCAGGACAGCTCGTCGGCGGTGCGGGTGCGGGCGTACCAACCGGCGTGTTCGGCGATCAGGTCGAGGACCGCGGCGACGTCGTCCCCGGTGGTGTCCGGGTTGAGCAGGGTGAACTTCAGGTAGTGGGCGCCGTCGACCCGGGTGCCGGCGACGAGCGCGGCGCCGGAGGCGGCGAGCGCCTCGCGGGCGTACAGGTTGGCGTCGTCCACGAGATCGGCGGCGAGGCCGGCGGGGCGCCAGCGGAACACCAGGGTGCTCAGCGTCGGCCGGGTCACCACCTCGAAGCGGGGGTCGGCGTCGAGCAGGTGCCAGGCCTCGCCGGCCCGGTCTACCACCTCGTCGAAGAGCGCGCCGACCTCGTCCGCCCCCATGATCCGCAGGGTGAGCCAGAGCTTGAGCGCGTCGAACCGGCGGGTGGTCTGGAGGCTCTTGTCGACCTGGTTGGGGATGCGCTGCTCGACGGCGCGCGCCGGGTTGAGGTAGTCGGCGTGCCAGGTGGCGTGCCGCAGCGTCCGGCCGTCGCGGACCAGCACCGCGCTGGAGCTGACCGGCTGGAAGAAGGACTTGTGGAAGTCGACGGTCACCGAGTCGGCCCGCTCGATGCCGTCGAGCAGGTGCCGGCGGGTGGGCGAGACCAGCAGCCCGCAGCCGTACGCGGCGTCGACGTGCAGCCACACGCCGGCCGCCGCGCAGATGTCGGCGACCTGCGGCAGCAGGTCGATGCTGCCGAAGTCGGTGGTGCCGGCGGTGGCGACCACGGCCATCACCAGCAGCCCGTCCGCCCGGCAGCGGGCGATCTCGCGGGCCAGCGCGTCGGGGCGCATCCGCCGCTGCGCGTCGGTGTCGACGGTGCGGACCGCGTCCGGGCCGAGGCCGAGCAGCCGGGCCGCCTTCTGCACGCTGAAGTGGCCGGCGGCGGAGGTGAGCACCCGCAGCCGGGACAGCGCCTCGGGCCCGGGCCGCAGGCCGGCCCGCGCCCGGGCCTCCTCCCGGGCCAGCAGCAGCGCCTGGAGGTTGGAGTGCGTCCCGCCGCTGGTGAACACCCCGTCGGCGGCGGGACCGAGGCCGATCCGCCCGGCCGTCCAGTCGATGAGCCGGCGTTCGATGAGGGTGCCGCCGGCGCTCTGGTCCCAGGTGTCCAGCGAGGAGTTCACGGCGCTGAGCACCGCCTCGCCGAGCAGCGCCGGGATCACCACCGGGCAGTTGAGGTGGGCCAGGTAGCGGGGGTGGTGGAAGTAGACCGCGTCGCGCAGGTAGACGTCGTGCAGTTCGTCGAGGGCCGCGCCGGTGTCGCCGAGCGGGCGGTCGAGGTCGACCGCCGCGACGCGCGGGGCGAGGTCGTCCGGGCCGACCCCCGTGAACGGCCGGTCGGCGGTGGCCACCCGGCGGGCCACCCGCTCGATCCCCTCGGCCAGCACGTCGCGGTAGCGGTCCAGCGAGCGGGCGGTGAACAGGTGGCCCCGGGCGGCGGCCGGGCCGGCGCCGGCCGAGGGGGCCGGAACGGTTGCTCCGGGCAGGCTCATGGGCAGTCCTCAGTGGTCGGAAGCGGACACGACGGCGACGGTGCGACGGCACGGCGCCATCCCGCGCGGTCCGGAGATGATCGCGGAGTTAGGTTACCCTAACCTAACTTGCAGGGGTCAAGAGGTCGGGTGGCGCCACGCCGACGCCGGCCGGTCCGGTGGCCGCCGGTCGCGGCCCCGCGGGGAAGCGTCGCTGGTGGACCACGCCCGCCACGACGGCGAGGCCGACCAGCACGACGCAGCCGATGGCGACCGCCGGGTAGCCCAGCTGATCGGCCGCGGCCAGGCCGGCCGAGGCGGCCACGAACGAGCAGACCAACCCGAACGAGGAGAGCACCGTGAAGTCGGCGCCGCCGGTGTCCGGCCGCGAGTAGTCCATGTTGACCGTGTAGAGCACGACGTTGGCCACCGTGTACGCGGCCAGGAAGAGGCAGAGCGCCACCACGGTCCCGGCCAGCGGCGCGCGGCCGGTGAGCAGCGGGAGCAACAGCAGCGTGGACGCCGCGAGCGAGGCACCGGCCACCACCAGCACCCGGCCGCGGCCGTACCGGCCGATGCCGAGCCCGGCCAGCAGGCCGGCCGCGATCGCGGGCACGCTGGTCACCACGCCGGTGACCACCCCGATCCGCCCCAGCGACCAGCCGGCGTCCACCAGCGCCGGGGTGACCAGGGCGTACGCCGCGCCGGCCCCGACGTAGAGCAGCGGCACCACGCCGAAGGTCCACCACCGGCAGCCCGGCTGGGCGAACACGGACAGCAGCGCCCGGTAGGCCTGCGCGGTGGAGGGCACCCGGTCGGTGCGGGGCGGCTCGCGGAACCGCCACACCACGAGCAGGCCGACCGCGGTCAGCGCGGCCAGCAGGAGAATCGCCGGCCGCCAGCCGTACCGGTCGTAGACCACCACGCAGGCGCCGCCGCCGAGCAGGTTGCCCAGGTAGCTCGCGGCGACCTGGATGCCGTTGCCGGCGCCGCGGGACCGGGCCGGGAGCAGCCGCACGGCCACGGCGTCCACCGCGATGTCCTGGGTGGCGGAGAGCAGCACGTACGCGAGGCAGACCGCGACCACCGGGCCGAGCCGGTCGGCCGGGCGGTCGAAGGGCAGCAGCGCGGCCAGCGCCAGCACCAGTCCGGTCTGGAGCACCAGCAGCCAGGAGCGGTAGTGGCCGCGGTGGCGCGAGCCGTACCGGTCGAGGAGCGGGGCCCAGAGGAACTTGACCGGCCACACCAGACCGACGATCTGGAGCAGCGCCAGGGTCGAAAGGGGGGTGCCACCGTCGCGCAGGATCGCGGTCAGCCCCACGGTGATGAAGCCGACGCCGAGGTACTGGGTGACGTAGAGCGTGGTCAGCGTGCCGAGGCGCCCGGTCACCGGACGCTCCAGTAGCCGAGCGAGGTGACCTGGTGCTTCCCCACGCCCAGGGTGCGGCGCAGGTGGCGGGTGATGTCGCGGGTGCTGGCCGCCTCGGCGGCCACCCAGTAGTGCGCGTCGTCGGCGGCCGGCAGCGCGTCCCGGACGATCTTCACGAGGCCCTCGCCGTCGGCGCCGCGCGGGATCCAGGTGACCTCGTGGTGGTCCCGGGCGCGCGGCGTCAGCGCCCGCTCGCCGTCGTGGGCGTACTCCAGCCAGACCGTGGCGGGCACCTCGGCGGCGGCGTCGAGCAGGCTGTTCACCGCCGGCAGCGAGGCGGCGTCGCCGACCAGGTAGAGGTGGCGCGGGGCGGGCTCGGGCAGGGCGAAGGCGCTGCCCTGCACGGTGGCGTCGATGGTGTCGCCGGCGGCCGCGGTCTCCGCCCACCGGGCGGCGCACCCGTCGTGCAGGGCGAACTCGAGGTGGAACCGGCCGGTGGCCGGATCCGGGTCGACCAGGGTGTACGCCCGCTGGTGCGGCTTGCCGTCGTTGTCGAACCAGAGCCGGATCCACATGGTGGGGTGCACGCCGCAGGCTTCCAGCAGGCCGCCGCCGTCCACCAGCAACCGCCGGTACCGGTCGCCGACCGGCTCGGTGTCGAGCACGGTGAGCCGGAAGTTCCGCCCGCCCATGGCCCGCAGCACCAGTGCTTCCCAGTTCCGCTTCACGCTTGCGCCTCCAGTAAGGTCTGCCTAAGTTAGGGAAGGGTAACCTAAGTTGATGTTCATGATGTGGCCGGCCGATGACGTGTCCGCGACGGCCGGCCGGTGAGCGGCATCCGTCGCGATTCCTGGGGTGTGCCGCAGCTGTGGGGCGACACCGTCGAGGAACTGGCCCGGCTCCAGGGCCGGGCCGCCGCGCTGGACCGGGCCTGGCAGATCGAGGTCGAACGGTGGCGCGCCGAGGGCCGGCTCGCCGCACACCTCGGCCCGGCCGAGCTGGGCTGGGACCGGTTCGCCCGGCGGGCCCGCCTCGCCGACACCGCCGCCCGTTGCTTCCGCCGCCTCTCCCCCGCCACCCGCCGCTGGGTCACCGCGTACGTGGACGGGGTGAACGCCGGGCTCGCCGAGGGCGCGGCCGGCGCGCCCGAGTTCGCGGCGACCGGCTCCGCCCCGGGCCGGTGGCGGCCGTGGTCCCCGCTCGGGGTCTTCCTGGTCCAGCACATCCTCTTCGGCACCTTCCCCAACAAGCTCTGGCGGGCGCACGTCGAGGCCACCCTCGGCCCGGCGGCGACCGGCCTGTTCGCCGTCGAGGGACCGGGCGGGTCGGGCAGCAACGCCTGGGTGGTGCCCGGCGACCCGGTCACCGGCCGCGGGCCGGTGCTGGCCGGCGACCCGCACCGGGTGCTGGAGCTGCCCGGCATCTACCAGCAGGTCCGGCTGGCCTGCCCCGAGTTCGACGTGCTCGGGTTCGCCTTCCCCGGGGTGCCGGGGCTGCCGCACTTCGGCCACGCCGGCGAGGTGGCCTGGGCGGTCACCAACGCGATGGCCGACTACCAGGACGTCTACCGCGAGCACCTGCGCCGCGAGGGCGGGCGGGTGCTGGTCCGGGACGCCGACGGCTGGCTGCCGGCCCGCCACCACGTCGAGCGGATCCGCGTCCGCGGCGCCGCCACCGAGCCGGTCGAGGTGATCGAGACCCCACGCGGCCCGGTGATCGACCACGACCGGCACACCGGCGAGGCGCTCAGCCTGCGGGTCCCGGCCCGGGTCGAGACGGACCTCGGCTTCGACGCGCTGCTGCCGTTGCTGCGGGCGCGGACCGTGGACGACGTCACCGAGGCGCTGCGCGGCTGGGTCGAGCCGGTCAACAGCGTGCTGGTCGCCGACCGGCACGGCGGGGTGCGGCAACTCGTCGCCGGGCTGGTGCCGCTGCGCGACGACCGCTGCCGGTGGGTGCCGGTCCCCGGCTGGGAGCCGCGCCACCGGTGGTCCGGCCGGTACGCCGAGACCAAGCCGGTCGAGGTGGCCGGGGTGGCGGTCTGCGCCAACGACCGCCGCGACGACGTGGCCGACCTCGGGGTCGACTTCGCGCCCCCGCACCGCGCCGCGCGGATCCGGGACCTGCTCGCCGCGGACGTCCCGTCCGACGCCGTGCACGTCGACACCCGGCTGGCGGTCGGTCCACTGCGGGCGGTGCTCGACCGGCTCGACCCGGCGACGCTCGACCCGGCCACCCGGACGCTGCGGCGGCGGCTGCTCGCCTGGGACGGCCGGATGGCCGCCGACAGCACCGACGCCGGCGCCTGGGCGGCCTGGCGGAACGCCCTGGTCCGCCGGTTGCACGACCACCCCCGGCTGCGCCCGCTGCGCACCCCGGCCCGGTACGACGCGCTGTTCACGCCGTGGACCGACCCCCTCGCGCGGCTCGGGCACGCCCTCGACGGCCTGGTCGCCGGAGCGGACCGGCTCGGGGTGGACGTCCCCG
>NZ_JBEXLR010000137.1:0-13909 GCF_040610095.1 Micromonospora sp. NPDC004540 | reverse complement strand
CGGCGACGACGTCGGCCGTCTGGCTCGCCCGGGCCAACGGGCTGTGGTGGATCGCCGAGAAAGGCACTGTGCGCAGCCGCCGGCCCAGCCGGTCCCCCTGCTCGCGGCCGAGTTGGGAAAGGCCTCCGTCCAAGGCCGCCGGATCCTGCTCGCCATGGCGGACGAGGTACAGCTGCGTGCGAGCCACCGTGGGCCACCCCTCCAGGTCAGTGTGCGACGACGAGCACGATAGATCAGGGAGGCACGGGACGATGGGGCCGAGAACACGGCTAGGTGCACTCTTCTGCCGCGTAGCGCTCGTCACGCAAGGTAACCAGTTCACGGTGCACGCATCCGGACGTGCCGAGATGAGTGCGTGCCTGCTGTGGAACTTCAGCAACTGGGTCAACGCCTGCCGCGGCTTGCCGCCCTGTTGCTGGAATTGGGTGGCCTGGCCTGCCGCGGTCAGCCGCATCGGCCGTGGCGGTCGTAACGGTCGTGGCGGTCGAACTTGGGTCATCCGAGCCACCGGTCGAACCATGCGCGGGTGCGGCGGAGTACGTCGAGTTGGTGGTTGCGTTCGCGGATCGAGTGGTTCTCTCGGGGATAGACGACGTACTCGTGCTCGACTCCGAACCTGCGTAGCGCGCGGTGGAAGAACTCCGCCTGTGATACCGGGACGTTCGTGTCGTTCTCGCCGTGCAGGATCAGCACCGGCGTGCGGACCTTGGAGGCGTACGAGATCGGGCTGAGCCGGTCGTGGCGGTGTGGACCGGTTCCTTCCCAGCCGCTGCTACCGCCGAGGGCCGACTCGAACGGCCCCTGTTCTCCGGTTGCGGCGAGCATTCCCCAGTCGCTGATGCCGGCGCCCATCACGGCGGCCTTGAACCGGTCGGTCTGCCCGACCGCCCATGCGGCCATGAAGCCGCCGTGGCTCCAGCCACCGATGCCCAGCCGGTCCGGGTCGGCGACGCCGTCGGCGATGAGCAGGTCGATGCCGGCGCAGATGTCGGTCCACTCGTCGAGGCCGACCGCACCGGCGACGCGCACCGCGAAGTCGTGGCCGTGTCCTTGGCCGCCACGCGGGTTCGGCAGGAACACGGCGTAGCCGGCGGTCGCCAGCCACTGGCCGGACGGGTCCCAGCCGAGCATGAGCCGGTCGGCGTGCCGGTGGTACGGGCCGCCGTGAACCAGTGTCACCAGTGGAAAGGGCCCGTCCTTGTGGGACCGGCCGGCGGGCAGGATCAGCAGGCCGTCGAGGGCCAGCCCGTCGGATGCCTCGTATGACAGGCGTTCCTGGACACCCCACCGTATGTCGTGGAGTTCGGGCCTGAGCTCGGTCAGCCTCGTCAGCGGCCCGCTCGTGGGGCCGGCGTGGACGTTTCCGGGCTCATAGGACGTGCTGACGACGGCCGCGACGGCGTCACCGTGCCGGTTTGTGGTCAACGACGTCGCGAGGCCGTCGACCCGGGACACCTCGACGAGCGTGGGCCCGGCTGGATCGAGCCGGTGGATCGCGGTATCGAGCCCGTCGGCAACCAGCACCAGCGGCAGACCGGCGTCGACCTGGGCCAGGCTGCTCGGGCAGGCGGTCGTGCTGGCGGTCAGGTTACGGTGCTCGCCCACCGGCCCGCGCACCGGCACGGCGACATCGAGAACCGCGTGTCCGCCCACCAGAGCGGGCGGGGTCTTCGCAACATATGCCAGGTGCCAGCCATCGTCGGCGGGCCACCAGACGAGCGACGACGCGTCCGCCACAGCCGGGCCGAGGTCCCGCGTCACGCCGCTGTCCGGGTCGAGCAGGTGCAGACCGGGCTCCACCAGACCCGGGTCCACGTCGGGGGTCGACCAAGTCAGTACCGCCAGCACTCCATCGCCGGGCCGCTGGGCCACCTCGACGACATGGCGATCGCTGAACGTATCCGGCGTCCGGACCTCCCGGCTCCGTACGTCGAGCAGCCGCAGCCGGTCCGGGAGTACGCGTTCACCCCACACCCGAGCGTCGTCACGCTCCCTGCCCCGACGTTCATCCTCAGCGGACGGTTCATCGGCTGCGATCACCACGACACGGTCCGGATCGGCCAGCGGAAGGTGACCGGACACCCCACCGGCCCAGGACGTGACCGCCTCCACGACACCGTCGACCAGCCCCACCCGGTGCAGTTGCGCCGCGCCACGCTCGGCCCGGTCCGAGAGAAAGTAGATCAACAGCGAATCCGCGGCCCACCGCGGCGCCGAATCGTATGCCTCACCCTTGGTCAATCGTCGCAGCGACCCGGTCCCGTCTGCGGCAGCGACCCAGAGTTCGCTGACCGGGTGAACACCAGCCCGCCCGACCGGGGCGACCACGAAGGCGACCCACTTGCCGTCCGGCGACAGCGCCAACGCCTGCGGAACACGACCGTCAACCACCAACTCGGCGGTGAGCTGCGCACGGGCCACCGATGCACAGTAGCGATCAACCACCACGGCGGCCAACCGCTGCCGCAACGCCTCCACAGCACGGCTGCGGCGCCTCCCAGGGACTATCCCGATCTCGACAAACAACCCCAGGAGGAGACCACCTCGCCGCCTGATCGGATGCACACATCTGCCGCGAAGCGCTCGTCACCGAAGGTGACGTCGGCGCCGGTCTGCGACGTCCGGACGTGCCGACGCGGTCGTTTGCTAGCTTCCGGCCCCGTTACGGATGATCGTCGGCGCTGCCCGTGAATCCTCTCCAGCTCCGCCGCCAAGGTCACTGCTTGCGACTGGTGGCAGCGGCCGAACCCGTTGCGGGGTCCGGGGGAGTAGGACCTGACCGCTGTATCCGGGACCCAGGACGATGGCGGCCCCGTTTGTGGGCGGGGCGCCGACGACGCTGCTCTCCACCGCCGGTATCGCAGGAGCGAAATCCGGCCCGCCCAGGTCTCCGGCGTCCGCCGCGTCACCGTCGCCCATGATCACTCCTTCTTGTCGTGGGCTCCGCGCGTGCCGGGGCCCGGTGACCACGCCGGCGCCAGCTCGGCTTCCGGCACACAGCATATCTTGTCTTCCACTATATTAGGTGGATGAGTTCTCGGGCGATGACGGAACCAGCCTTCTTCATCCTCACCGCGCTGCTCGACGCTCCGCGCCACGGCTACGGGATCGTCGCGGAGGTGGCGGAACTGTCGCGGGGCCGCGTGCAACTGAAGATCGGCTCGTTGTACGGGGTCTTGGACCGACTCGTCGGTGATGGCCTGGTCGAACTGGACCGCGAGGAGGCATGGCAAGGACGGTTACGCCGGTACTACCGGTTGACCGAGCGGGGTCGCCAAGCCCTCGACGCAGAGGCTCAACGGCTGGCCGCCAACGCACGCCTCGCCTCGACTCGGTTGCGCGAGCGGCGGAACCCGATCACGGGGACGCCGTCGTGAGCCGGCTGGAGGAGCGCTACCGGTTCGTTCTTCGGCTGCTGCCCGCCGCCTACCGGCGGGAATGGGAAGACGACATGGTCGCCGCCTTCCTGGACAGCATGGACACCGGCGACTCCGAGACCACCGCGTATGTCACGGACTACGGCCGGCCGAGCCTGTCCGAGGTCGCCAGCATCGTGTCCCTCGCCGTTCGTTTGCGTCTCGGCGGGGCTGACGCGCCACCCCGCTCGTTCGCCTGGGGGCAAGCCGTGCGACTGGCGACCCTGATGGCGATGCTGGCCCACGCCGTCATGGTCACCGCCAGCATCGCCGTCACACTGTGGCTCTCCGGGAAGATCGCCTGGTTGCCGGCTCCTGCACTGGAATGGCCAGTCAGCCCGCCGTCGAACATCTGGCACACCGCGTGGAATCTCGCCGGCTACGCCTGGTTACCGGCCTACATCGCGCTTGTCCTCGGACACCGGCGCGTGGCCCAAGCGGTCGCCCTGCTCGCCATCGTGCCTCCGGCCATCACCACCGCCGTGGAACAAGCCACCGGTGACGTACCGCTGTCCGTGTCGCCCTGGGCGATGCGGCTCATCGACGTCTTCCTGCTACTCGCGATGGCGGCCTTTCACCACGGCGCCCCACCGGTGCCGCGCCGCCCGTGGCTCCTTGCGCTGCCGATCGGCATCCTCCTCGTCCCCGTGCCGCTGTTCACCATTCAGGCGACCACACCGGCGCTGAGGCTCCTGGACTGGCCGGGCCTGTCCTGCGCGGCGGTCACTTCCGCCATGGTGATCCACCTGACCGTTCGAGTATCCCGTCGTCCGTCTCGCACGCTGCCATGGTCACTGGCGCTCACCCTGCTCGCCGTAACCACGCTCGCCCTGCGAACCGCAACCTTGCCCGACTACAGCGACCAGGCACAGCGCACAACACTCGCCACGATCGCTTCCGTGGAGGTTGTCGCCGTCCTAGCGGTAGGCGTACCGCTCGCCGTACTAGCCATCCAGGCGCTCCGCCGACTTCCATCGATCCCCACCGTCGCCCCAAGACCCACCACACCGACGTAGGAACTCGCCCAACCTCGGCACCACCGGCCCGAGACGCAAGCCCCATCGGCCGCGCAGACCACAACGGAACGCACGGTCACGCCGCGAGGCGCGCGTGCTCATGGGCGCGCCGCCCTCACCATGCGTACTGACTTCGCAGCCATTGCCGGACAACGGGCATGGCGGCTGCGATCACCGCGTCGGCCAAGGGTCCAGCATCGTCCTCGGCGACGTCTCCCAGACTCCCGACCTGCCGCATGTACGTGCGCGCGGCCTCCAACACTATTAGCGGAACATCGTGAAGATCATGGTCCGGGTATTTCGCGTACTCGGGGTCCGGCGCCCAACCGTCGTCGGTCATGAACCGTACGTTAGGCGCCGGCCACACTGTCGGCATCGACCAACCGCCACGTAAGCGCCAGGGGCGCTGTCAAGCCGCCTGGCGGCGCCCAAGCCATGTGCACGCTCATGCCGCTGGTCGTGGGCATCGGGTTCCGGGAGCGCCGTCACCGATCGTGCCGGCTGCCCGCCCACCGAGGACAGCGTCTCGGCCTGCCCTGGTGCCGGACCTCCAAGACGGCTTGGTGCTGGCACACTCACCGCTGTGACAACCTTCGAGTTCCGGGTCACCGACGTGTTCGACATCCGGGAACGCCGCGGGCTGCTCGTCGTCGGCACGGTGCTGCAGGGCATTGCCCGATCGGATACAAGGCTCCGTGATGTCGCGACTGGGCACTCGTTCGGCCTGCTGGGCATTGACCTGCACTGTTCGCGAAGGCCGGAGAGAAGCGGGTTCGCTTTGGTGGTGGACCGAGCCGAGCGCGACTACGCCCAGCCCGGGCGCGTGTGGGTCGCAGATGTCGAACCATAATCACGCGTACTAATCTGCCGCGATCCGCGCCCCGGTTGCCGACCGTGAGGGCTGCCGCGACGCGTCTTGACGATCATGGCAAGCATCTGGTGGGACGCGAATGTCAAGCATCTCCCGTGACGGGACACGGCTGGCTGCCGGCGGAGTGACGCTCCTATTTCTGTCAAGCCTGTGGTCCGGGCTCGCGGGTCGTAGTTTGGGTCCACTGCCGAAACAGGTGTAGCGCCTCGCCGAGGTTCAGTGGTCCACACGCTGCCCGGAACTGGTCTTTCTCGACCCAGGTCATGACCCACTCGTGTTCGCTTCGATGGACTTCCTGCCGCTTGTAGGGCATTCCCGACAGTGCCGTATCGCCCAGGTCGATGCTGACCGACCAGCCGGGGTTGTCGACTGTCTCGATCTGAATGCCGTATTCGTGTTCCCACTCGCCATCGCACTGAGTCGCGTACCAGGCTTGCAACCAGGTCCAGACCCCCGGCGCTAGCTCGTCGTGATCATGCACCCCGTAGTCCCTGATCCCGCGGTGGTCGTAGGCATCAGGCAAGGGTAGGTCTTGCGGGCGATGTAGCGCTTGAGACAGCGCATGATCACCGTCTTGGTTTTGCCCTCGGCGGTGCGGCGGCGGCCGGTCACGCAGTTCCCGCCGGCTGCCGACGAGGTGGGCGCTCCTATTTCGTCAAGTGGGGCGGGTTGCCCGGCTCAGGCGAGTCCATAGAGCCGGTTGAGGTCGAGTAGGTGATGACCGAGGACCGAGGAGGCGTGGAGGTCGAGCACGAGGACCAGGAACACGTTGGGTGTCTCGCAGTCGACCAGGACGTGTTGGTGTGCCCCGTCTGGCGACTGCCAGGCGTGGGTGACGCGGCCTTCGGAGAAGTCGTGCCCGTTGAAGTCGTCTTCGGGGACGGAGTCGAGGTAGGGCCAGAAGTCGAAGGGGGGTTCCTGGTCCGGGCCCACTCTTGTGGGGTGGGGCCCCATCGTTGCCTTGTACTCGTCCTCGCTCAGTAGCGGTGGCACCAGGCAAGGATGCCTGGTCCACAGGTGGCGACGCGAGCATGTGGAGATCTCACGTGCGATGTAGCGCTTGAGGCTCACCGGCGTCGACCTGGGCTTGGCGCACCCACATACGCAGCGTTTCCGCGGTGCCGATGCCGAGCTTGTGGGGCCACCGCACCGATCGCCGGTACTCCGACGCGTAGTTCGGCCGCACCTCAGCGACCATCCGCACTCCTCGCTCACGCAACTTACGCGGATAAGGGGAGGGGCGTGACATGGCTCGATCCTCCACAAGAGGTCGGGCCGCTGGAAAACCCCGGGCCGTCTATGGCGGTGGTCGGTGCTGTGGTGGGGTTGGTGGCGGGCGCCGAGCGTGACGAGCAGCGGGTGAAACCGTGGGGTGGGCGTAGGGCATGCCCGTGGTGTTGGAGCGGAAACTGGCGAGTTCCTCGATGTCGCCGCGGGCCGGGGCCTCGGCGGCCCAGTGCGCAGTTGACGGCCGCCGAGGCGTTCCTGGCGGGATGGCCCCACCAGACCCACGCCTGGCCGCGGTCGGCGTCGGGTCACCACTGGGGGATGAGCGGCGTGTCCGGTTCGTGCTGCCGCCAGGCTTCGGCGAGGCGGGCGAGGCGGGTGGGGGCGGCGATGCCGCGCACGGTTGCGATCTTGCCGTTGGTGATGTCGAACGTCACGGCGCCGACGACCTGGTTGCCGAGCACGAAGAGGATGGCCGGGGCGTCGTTGAGGAGCGCGTAGTGGATGGCGAGCGTGCCGCCGACAAGTCGCCGTTTCGCGGGTGTGGGTTTGAGGCCGGCCCGTACGACGGCGGCAATGCGCTGCGGCGTGTCGTACCGCAGCAGCGTCTCGGTTAGGCCGCCGCCAGCGCCGTCGGAGATCGCGGTCGCGTCGGCGGTGAGCAGCGCCACCAGCCGTTCGGTGCGGCCCGAGGAGGCAGCGGCGAGGAATTCCTCGACGATCCTGCGGGCAGATGCCGGGTCGACCTCGCCGCCGCGGCGGCGCGCGGCGGTGATGCGGCGCCGGGCCCGGTGGAGGTGCTGCTGGCTTGCCGACTCGGTGATGTCGAGGATCTCGGCGATCTCGGCGTGGCTGTAGGAGAACGCTTCGCGCAGGACGTAGACGGCCCGCTCGAGGGGAGACAGGCGCTCCATGAGAGTCAGCACGGCCAGGGAGACCGATTCGCGCTGCTCGAAGGTGTCGGCCGGGCCGAGCATCGGGTCGCCGTTGAGGAGCGGTTCGGGCAGCCAGGCGCCGATGGTGCGTTCGCGGCGGGCTTGTGCCGAGCGGAGCCGGTCGAGGCACAGATTCGTGACCACCTTGGTCAGCCATGCTTCCGGCACCTTGATCCGCTGCCGGTCGACGGCCTGCCAGTGCAGGAACGCATCCTGCACGGCGTCTTCGGCGTCGGTGGCGGAGCCCAGCAGGCGGTACGCCAGCGAGGCCAGCCGATTCCGGCTGGCCTCGAACCGACTGGTGTCGAAGCGGTCAGTGGCGGTGCTGTCCACGCGGGCCACCCTAGGCGGCTACGCCGAGCGCCTTCTTGGCGGAGGCATTGGGCGCTGCGGCCAGGCGGTACTTGCGCTTGGGCATGCCGAAGGTCGGGTGCGAGGTGGCCCACAGCGACATCGTGAGGATGCCCGACTTGATCCGCGCGGCCTTCCGGCCGCCGACATACTTCGGCTTGGCTTGCGCTTCGTGGTCGACCAGCTGCAGGATGCCGTCACGCCGCCCGAGGCTGATGTGGTTGCCCGGGTAGGCCAGCTTGGTGTTCGCGATTTCGCGGCCGGTGAGGCGTCCCATGATCGCCTCGATAGCCTGCTGGCCGGTGTAGCCGGCCGATGCGCAGGACATCGGCAGTGGCCGGCCGTTGTCGCCGATGGCGTAGGCGCTGTCGCCGGCGGCGTAGACGTTGGGGTGCGAGACCGACCGCATGGTGCGATCGACGACGATCCGACCGTTCTCGGTGACCTCCAGCCCGCTGGCGGCGGCGATGGGGTTGACCGCGAACCCGGCCGTCCACACGGTTGCGTCGGACGCCACGGCGGTGCCGTCGGCGCAGAGCACTCGTGCTGCCTCGACGGCTTCGATGCGGGTGTGCTCCAGGACGGTGATGCCCAGCCGGTCGCAGGCCCGGCGCAGGTGGCCGCGGGCTCCGGCGGAGAGCCGGGCGCCCAGCTCGCCGCGGGCGACCAGCGCCACCGACAGGCCGGGCCGGGCTTCGGCGATTTCGGTGGCGGTTTCGATGCCGGTCAACCCGTCGCCGACGACCAGCACACGCCCGTCTGCGCCTCGCCTGCCCAGGTTGTCCAGGCGCTCGCGCAGGCGCAGCGCCGACGGCCGGGCGGCGATGTCGAAGGCGTGCTCGACCACGCCGGGGACGCCGCGGTCGTCGCCGTGGCTGCCGAGCGCGTAGAGAAGCGTGTCGTAGCCGAGTTCGCCGCCGCCGTCGGTGTCGGCCACGGCGACGACCTGGCGCTCGGGGTCGACAGCGGTGACACGGGCCAGGCGCAGCTGTATCCCCGTGCCCTCGAAGACGTCGGCGAGTTTCGGAGCCTTGATCTCGTGGCCGGCTGCGAGCTCGTGCAGCCGCAGCCGCTGGACGAAGTCCGGCTCGGTGTTGACCACGGTGATCTCGGTGTCCGCCGGGGACAGCCGGCGGGCCAGGTTCCCGGCAACGTGGGCCCCGGCATAGCCGGCGCCGAGGACGACGATGCGGTGCTTCATGGGTTGCTCCTGTCGGTTCGCTTGCTCTCGGTGAGTTGAGCGGGACGGCGCCCCGATAGCTGACAGGAACTACATGTGGCATGGGTCACAGAGCGGCAGGAGCGCTGCACGACGATGCGCGCGACGCCGAGGCGGCGCGGAGCACGCCGAGCTGAACGAGGTGTCGACCGAAACCACACGACCGCCTCCGGCGACGAGCCGGGCCAGCACCGCCCGCTGTCGCGGTGCCCCGAGTTCGATCCGGGTGCCGTTCCGCGTCGCCCACACGGGGCCGAGCACACCGACCGCCGTCACGCTGAAACCGTAGTGAGCCGAAGCCAGCCTGGAGATCCGCCATCCGACAGTTCCTTGATCAACCGTTCAGACCTCACCGGGATCCCGCCGTCCCCGCTGGAACCGGTCGTGGTCGGACGCCCCGTGCTGCAGTGCAACTCAAGTTGGTCGACCAGCTGTCCGTTCCAGTCGGCTGCTGGCGGTGACCGATGACCGCAGGCGTCGCAGAGCCTCGGCTCGCACTCCGGCCAGGACCGGCTCGCTGGTCAATTCGGCGGGCCGGACGGACACCTGTCGCGGCATCAGTGCGGTCGCCGCACGGATGCTGTCGATCAGTGCCAGGCCCCACGATCCGCCGATGACGACCTCCTGCGGGTCGGCGAGCGCGACCACGGCGGCGACGACCCCGCTGACGGCCGTGCCGATGGTCTCGTGCGTGGCTGTCGAGCTGTCGAGGAGCCGCTCGGTGTCGATTGCCGTGGATCCGCTGAGGCGCAGACCCAGCTCTTCGAACAGCTCGATGAACCGGACCGCTCGGCCGCCCGGCCCGGCAGTCACCACATGGGCGATCTCCCCGGTCAGGCCGGCGCTCCCGCGCCGGACGCGGCCGTCGTTGACGATCGCGCATCCGAGGCCCTCGCCCAGATAGAGGTAGGCGAAGTCGCGCAGCTGCTCCGCGCCGACACTGTCGCGCTCCGCCAGGGCCGCCCAGTTCACGTCGTTGTCGACCACGACCGGTCCGTCGGCGTAGGGGGCGAGGACGGCGACCGGGTCCAGCTCGCCGACCAGGAAGGGCGCGTCGGGCAGTTGCACCAGCCGGCCGGTGGCACGGTTCACCGGGTCGGCCGCTCCGACGACGGCCAAGCGGGCCGGCTGCCCGGCGGCGGCGCCCACCTCCGCGGCCGCGGCCCGCAACGCCGACGAGACCTGGCTCGGCCGGGTAGGCCGGTCGATCGGGCGAACCGCTCGGGTCACGGTGTCGCCGTAGACGTCCACGCACTCCGCCACCACGCCTTCCGGGGCGATGGTGACCGCCAGCGCCACCCCCACCGTCGGCGCCAGCGCGTAGTACGAACCCACCCGGCCACGGCCGCGCCCGCCCGGCGTGCGTTCCCCGGTGTCGGCCACCAGCCCGAGCTCGGTCAGCCGGCGCACGCTCTCACCGGCGGTGGGCTTGGAGATGCCGATCTCGACGGCGAGTTCGGCTCGCGTGAGGCGGCGGTGCTGCATCAGTGCGCGCAGGACGTGCTCGTCGGTCAGCGACCGGACCAGATCCACTGACGGCTTGGCGGATTCCACCCCCCGATTCTAGGCAGGGCCCTTGCCTTGAAGCGAGGACAGTGCCTACAGTTACGTTTCAAGTAAGTGAGGTTGACTTGAAAGGAGCTGCCGTGTCGACGACTGCCGCGCTGCCGCACTGGGAGGAGACACCGGCCGACCTCACGGCCGCGACTCGCGAGATCAAGAAGGCGCTGCGGGAGCGGATCGCCGCCTCCGGCCGGAGGGTCGAGGAGGTCTTCTCGATCGTCGAGCATCGCGTCCAGGCCGCGGTCGACGACATTTCCGCGGCCCGCCGCCGGGGCGAGACGATCTGGCCGGTCATCGAGTACGCCGACATCGCCGCCGGCGCCGTCCCGGACGAGCAGGTCGCCCTGCTGCGGCGCCGCGGCTGCCTGGTCGTGCGTGGCCACTTCGACCGTGATCAGGCCCTGGCCTGGGACCGGGACATCGTCGACTACGTCGAGAGCAACCGCTTCTTCGAGAACTACCGCGGTCCCGGCGACGACTTCTTCGGCAGCGTCGGCTCCAAGCCCGAGATCTACCCGATCTACTGGTCGCCCGCGCAGATGCAGGCCCGGCAGAGCGAGCGCATGGCCACCGTCCAGGCGTTCCTCAACGGCCAGTGGAAGCACGAGTCCGACGGCGTGCAGTGGTTCGACCCCGACCGCGACTCGCTCTACCCCGACCGCATCCGCCGCCGCCCCGAGGGCGCCGACTCAGCCGGCCTCGGCACCCACCTCGACCCCGGCACACTCGACCTGTGGATGACCCAGGCCTACCAGAAGGCGTTCCGGCACTTGTTCGACGGCAGCGTCGAGCGGTACGACCCGTGGGACGCCGCCTACCGCACCGCCGGGCCGCAGTACCCCGGCTCGACCATGTGCTCGGCCTTCCGCACCTTCCAGGGGTGGACCGCGCTGTCCGACATGGACCACGACCAGGGCGTCCTGCACACTGTGCCGATCCCCGATGCGATGGCCTACCTGATGCTGCGCCCGCTGCTGGACGACGTGCCCGACGACGACATGTGCGGCGTCACCGTCAACCAGGTCTTCCCGGCCGGCCACAAGTGGCATGCCCCGCTCATGGAGGCCCTCGCCGGCATTCCCGACGTCAAGGCCGGCGACTCCGTCTGGTGGCACTGCGACATGATCCACAGCGTGGCCCCCGTAGAGAACCAGAAGGGCTGGGGCAACGTCATGTACATCCCCGCCGCGCCCTGGTGCCCTCGTAACGAGCAGTACGCGGCGAAGGTGCGAGAGGCGTTCCTGACTGGGTCGAGCCCGAGTGACTTCCCGGCCGAGCACTACGAGCGCGACTGGCCCAACCGTTTCCGGGTCGAGGACCTCAACGAGATCGGCCGCCGGGGTCTCGGCCTCGACTGAGTGCGAGCACAATCGGCCGCACGGAGTCGTCTGCTGGTGAGCTACGCGGAAGTTCCTGTCTCGGTCGCTGCTGACGTGAGCAGCGGAAGATAGCCCTCCGGACGCCAGCCGGCGATCACCTTGGTGAAGAGCCGCGCGCCGAGCCGGCGGTAGAACCGCTGCGCCGCCGCATTCTCGGGCTTGACCTCCCACCGGATGGTGAGGCGGTCGACGGCGGCGCGGCGGGCGAGCGCCGTCATCAGCCGTCGCCCCACCCCGCCGTCCCGGGCCTGCGCGCGGACGTACAGGTCGTCCAGGGCCAGGATGTCCCCGCCGCTCCACAGGTGCAACCGGCGCTGCGCCGACACGTAGCCCAGAGGCTCGCCGGCCCGCTCGGCCAGCAGGACGGTGACGTCAGCGCGTCCGAGCAGGCTGCGCCACCCCGCGACGGTCACGGTGACCTGCGCGCTGTCGCCCTCGTGGGCGGCGATCTCCCGGACCAGGGTGTCCACGATCGTCGCGTCGTCCGGGCCGGCCCGACGGATGGTGATGGTGTCGTTCATGGTGCGCTCCATTCAGAGGTGGTGGCCGGGCGGCACCGGACGCGGCCGGTGCCGCCCGGGAGGGATCACGGGGTGCCGATGGCGGCGAGGACGTCCAGCCGGGCGGCTCGCCGAGCGGGCAGCAGCCCGGCGAGGAGGCCGGCGGCGAGGGCGACGGCCAGCACCAGGAGCAGCCGGCCGGCCGGCACCGCGAGCACGGTCGGGGCGTCGCGGCCCAGCGCCCGGACCGTGGCGGCGGCGAAACCGACGCCCAGCGCGATCCCGAGGATGCTGGCCAGCGCGGCGACCAGCACCGCCTCGCCGCGGATCATCCAGCCGAGCTGTCGGCGGGTCATTCCCACCGCGCGGAGCAGCCCGATCTCCGCGGTGCGCTCGGTGATCGACAGGGCAAGGGTGTTGGTGATGCCCAGCAGGGCGATCAGCACGGCCAGCATCAGCAGCACCGTCACCAGACCGAGCACCTGGTCGATCATCTGGGTACGTCCGGCCACCGCGGCGGCCTGGTCGCGCAGTTGCGCGGTCGGGGTCTCGGCCAGCGCTGCCTTGATCGCCCGCTCGGCGGCGGCCCGGTCGCTTCCCTCTGCGGTGCGGATCAGCACGCTCGCGTCCATCTCCTCGCTGTAGATCCGGGCGAACGTGTCCAGCGAGATGAGGTAGTCGGTGGACAGCGCCCGGGCATCCCCGTCCCGTAGCAGGCCAACCACCGGAAGGCTGCGGGTGCCGGTACGGGAGAACGTCATGGGCAGCTCGTTCCCGACGGCCAGGCCCCGCTCCCGGGCCACGTGCTCGGCCAGCACGATGCCCCCGCCGCCCAGCGCCGCCAGGTTGCCGGCGGTGAAGTGCAGGGACGTCACCCGGGGCAGCGTCGACGGGTCCACGGCGGTGAGGGCCTGGGTGGCGTCCCCGTCGCGCCAGTGGCCGTAGCGCAGCCGGGACGCGACCGCCACCTCGGGCAGCCGGCTCACCCGGTCGTACACGGCGGGGGAGAGGCCACCGAGCATCTCGTTGCGGGCGCTCTCCACCACGTGGTCGGCGGTGATCACCTCGGCGTAGGACGCCCGGACCGAACTGTTGACCGACGTGCCGAGGACGGCCATGAAGCTGATCAGCGCGAGCCCGAGGGCCAGCGCCAGGGCGGTCGCCGCAGTACGGCGCGGGGTGCGGGCCGCCGACGCGGTGGCCAACCGGCCGGTCACACCGGCGGCAGCCAGCGGCCGGCCGACGAGCTTTACCAGGGCGGGAGTGATGGCCGGGCCGAGCAGTGCGAGCCCGCCGACGGCGCCCACCGCGGCCACGCCGAGCAGCGGGACCGGCGCGTCCGCGGTGCTGGCCGCGTTCCGTGATGCGCAATCCGCGATCCTGGGCCACTCACTCGTATCCTGACGGCCCCTCTCTGCTGACGGTAGGGGAG
>NZ_JBEXLR010000136.1:0-14055 GCF_040610095.1 Micromonospora sp. NPDC004540 | reverse complement strand
ACGTGTGCTCTGCCTACCTGCCCCGACCCGGGCGGCGGATCGGCGCGGCACGGGCGGCGCCCGCCGCGGCGGCGGAACCGGATCCGCCGGGCTCGACGACCCGGCGGGGGACCCGGGCGAGATCACCATGTACTACCAGCCGCAGATCGCCATCGCGACCGGCGAGGTGGTCGGGGTCGAGGCGCTGCTGCGCTGGCGGCACCCGCGCCGGGGCATGGTCGACCCCGGGGAGCTGATCCAGGTCGCCGAGCAGAGCGCCGTGATGCGGCTGCTCACCCGGCGGGTGGTGGACGACGTGGTGGAGCAGCTCGCCAAGTGGTCGGCGGCCGGCGTCACGCTGCGCGCCGCGCTCAACGTCAGCGTCCGGGACCTGCACACCGGTGAGATCGCCGAGCAGATCGCCGACCGGCTGGCCCGCTACGGCCTCCCTCCGGACCGGCTCCAGGTGGAGATCACCGAGGGCGCGTTGATGGCCGACCCGCGGCGGGTGCTGGCGAGCATCACCCAGCTGCACCGCATCGGGGTCGGCATCGCGCTGGACGACTTCGGCACCGGCTACTCGTCGTTGCAGCACCTGCGCCGGCTGCCGCTGTCCGAGGTGAAGGTGGACCGGTCGTTCGTGCTCGGGATGGCCGACGACTCCGACGACGCGGCGATCGTCCGCTCGATGATCGAGCTGGCCGCGGCGCTCGGGCTGCGGGTGGTGGCCGAGGGCGTCGAGGACGAGCGCACCTGGCGGCTGCTGCACGCCGCCGGCTGCGACGTGGCGCAGGGCTGGTTCTACGCCCGGCCGATGCCGGCCGAGGAACTGGTGACCTGGCTGTCCCGCTACCGCCCGGTCCACCCGGCGGTGGCGGCGGAGGGTGACGGGCCGCGCCGCCCGGCCCGCTGACCGGCATCCCGGCGGGCGGCACCGGGAGTCGGAGGCGTCGACCCGACCGGAGGCAATAGACTCGCTCCGGTCACCGCGCGTCATCGTCACCGGCGAGCGCGCGGCCGGCACACCGCAGACGCAGCAGGACAGCCACGAAGGGGGCACCCGATGGCCGCCATCTCCCGCGAGGAGGTCGCGCACCTCGCGCGACTGTCGCGGCTCGCCGTCACCGAGGAGGAGTTGGACACCTTCGCCGGGCAGCTGGACGTGATCCTCCAGTCGGTCGCCCAGGTCGGCGAGGTCGCCGCGGCGGACATCCCGCCGACGTCCCACTCGGTGCCGCTGACCAACGTCCTCCGCGAGGACGTGGTGACGCCGTGCCTGACCCCGCAGGAGGCGCTGTCGGGTGCGCCCGACGCCGAGGAGCAGCGGTTCCGTGTCCCGCGGATCCTGGACGAGGATGTGGCTTCATGAGCGACCTGACCAAGCTGACGGCTGCCGAGATCGCCGGCCTGGTGGCGACGGGCGAGACCTCCGCCGTGGAGGTCACGCAGGCCCACCTGGACCGGATCGCCGCCGTCGACGAGCGGGTGCACGCCTTCCTGCACGTCGACACCGAGGGCGCGCTGGCCGCCGCCCGGAGCGTGGACGAGCGCCGGGCCGCCGGCGCGGAGCTGGGCCCGCTGGCGGGCGTGCCGGTCGCCGTGAAGGACGTGCTCACCACCAGGGGCGTGCCGACCACCGTCGGCTCGAAGATCCTGGAGGGCTGGCGCCCGCCGTACGACTCGACGGTCGTGGAGCGGCTGCGCGAGGCCGGCACGGTGATGCTCGGCAAGACCAACATGGACGAGTTCGCCATGGGCTCGTCCACCGAATACTCCGCCTACGGCCCGACCCGCAACCCGTGGGACCTGGACCGGATCCCGGGCGGCTCGGGCGGCGGCAGCGCCGCGGCGCTGGCCGCGTACGAGGCGCCGCTGTCGATCGGCTCGGACACCGGCGGTTCGATCCGCCAGCCCGGCGCGGTCACCGGCACCGTCGGGGCGAAGCCCACCTACGGGGGCACCTCCCGCTACGGTCTGGTGGCGTTCTCCTCCTCGCTGGACACCCCCGGCCCGTGCGCGCGCAATGTGCTGGACGCCGCGCTGCTGCACCAGGTGATCGGCGGCCACGACCCGCGCGACTCCACCTCGATCCCGGCCCCGGTGCCGGACGTGGTCGGCGCGGCGAAGCTCGGCGCGACCGGCGACCTGACCGGCGTGAAGCTCGGTGTGGTCACCGAGTTCACCGGCGAGGGCGCCGAGCCGGGCGTGATGGCCGCGTTCCGCGAGTCGGTGGAGGCCCTCGCGAAGCTGGGCGCCGAGATCGTCGAGATCTCCTGCCCGCACTTCCAGTACGCGCTGCCGGCCTACTACCTGATCGCGCCGAGCGAGTGCTCCTCCAACCTGGCCCGGTTCGACGGCGTCCGGTTCGGCCTGCGGGTCGGCGACGACGGCAACCGGTCCCTCGAAGAGGTCATGTCGCTGACCCGGGAGGCCGGGTTCGGCCCCGAGGTCAAGCGGCGCATCATGATCGGCACCTACGCGCTCTCCTCCGGCTACTACGACGCCTACTACGGGCAGGCGCAGAAGGTCCGCACCCTGATCACCCGCGACTTCACGGCCGCCTTCGAGCGGGTTGACGCGCTGATCTCGCCGACCACGCCGTTCGTGGCCTTCCCGATCGGGGCGCGCACCTCCGACCCCTACCAGATGTACCTGGCCGACCTGTTCACGATCCCGACCAACCTGTACGGCGGACCGGCCATCTCGGTCCCGTGCGGGCTCTCCGAGGGGCTCCCGGTCGGTTTCCAGATCATGGCCCCGACCATGGCCGACGACCGGATGTATCGGGTCGCCGCCGCGCTGGAGTCCACGGTCGGCACGTTCACCCCACCGGCACTGTGAGGCAGGAGCACCGATGACGACGACACTGCCCGCGTACGACGAGGTCGTGGCGCGCTACGAACCGGTGATCGGCCTGGAGACCCACGTCGAGCTCGGCACGAACACCAAGATGTGGTGCGGCTGCCCGACCGACTTCGGCGGCGAGCCGAACACCCGGGTCTGCCCGGTCTGCCTGGGCCTGCCCGGCTCGCTGCCGGTGGCCAACAAGGCGGCCATCGAGGCGACCATCCGGATCGGCCTCGCGCTCAACTGCTCCATCGCCGAGTGGTGCCGGTTCGCCCGGAAGAACTACTTCTACCCGGACATGCCGAAGAACTTCCAGATCAGCCAGTACGACGAGCCGCTCTGCGTCGACGGCTACCTGGACGTCGAGGTCAACGGCGAGACCGTGCGGATCGGCATCGAGCGGGTGCACCTGGAGGAGGACACCGGCAAGACCCTGCACGTCGGCGGTGCCACCGGCCGGATCCACGGCGCCACCGAGTCGCTGGTCGACTACAACCGGGCCGGCATCCCCCTCGTGGAGATCGTCACCAAGCCGGTCCCCGGCATCGGCGCGCTCGCCCCCGAGGTGGCCCGGGCGTACGTCACCGAACTGCGCGACGTGATCCGCTCGCTGGGCGTCTCCGACGTCCGGATGGAGGAGGGTTCGCTGCGCTGCGACGTCAACACCTCGCTGAACAAGCCGGGCGAGGAGTGGGGCACCCGCACCGAGACCAAGAACGTCAACTCGCTGCGCTCGGTCGAGCGGGCGGTCCGCTCGGAGATGCTGCGCCAGGCGTCGGTGCTCGACGCCGGCGGCACCATCACCCAGGAGACCCGGCACTTCCACGAGGACACCGGCGACACCACCCCCGGCCGGTCCAAGGAGACCGCCACCGACTACCGGTACTTCCCGGAGCCGGACCTGGTCCCGCTCGCGCCGGACACCGCCTGGGTGGCCGAGCTGAAGGCCGCCCTGCCGGAGCTGCCGCGGCTGCGCCGCAAGCGGATCCAGCAGGACTGGGGCCTGTCCGACCTGGACATGCAGTCGGTGGTCAACGCCGGCGCGGTCGAGCTGATCGAGCGGACCGTGGCCGCCGGCGCCACCCCGGCCGCCGCCCGCAAGTGGTGGTTGGGTGAGCTGTCCCGGCGGGCCAACGAGACCGGCGTGGAGCTCTCCGACGTCGGGGTCACCCCCGAGCAGGTCGCCGAGCTGCAGGGCCTGGTGGACGCCGGCCGGCTCAACGACAAGCTGGCCCGCATCGTCCTGGAGGGCGTGGTGGGCGGCGAGGGCTCGCCGACCGAGATCATGACCAACCGCAACCTCGAGGTGGTCTCCGACACCGGCGCGCTCACCGCCGCCGTGGACGAGGCGATCGCCGCCAACCCCGACGTCGCCGACAAGATCCGCAGCGGCAAGGTCGCGGCGGCCGGCGCGCTGGTCGGCGCGGTCATGAAGACCACCCGCGGCCAGGCGGACGCCAAGACCGTCCGCGAGCTGATCCTGGCGCGCCTCGGCGTCCAGGGCTGAGTCCCGACCCGAGGGCCGCCGTCGTGACCCGGCGGCGGCCCCCGGTCTGTTCCGAATACGCGGCCACCCCGCACCCCCGCGCGTGGGCGTCAACGGCGACGCCCGAATGGAGTCACCGTGAACCAGCACGACCTCGACGTCCTCGACGAGATCCAGCGGCGGGTGCTCTGGCTCGCCACCCGCATCGTGGACGCGGCCAACCACGACCGGGACACCGGCGACGGGGTGAAGGTCGGCGGCCACCAGGCGTCCAGCGCCTCGCTGGTCACCGCCATGACCGCGCTCTGGTTCGCCCACCTGGACGCCGAGGACCGGGTCGCGGTCAAGCCGCACGCCTCGCCGGTGTTCCACGCCGTCCAGTACCTGCTCGGCAACCTGGACCGGTCCTACCTGCCGAAGCTGCGGGCGCGCGGCGGGCTCCAGTCGTACCCGTCCCGGACCAAGGACCCGGACGAGGTGGACTTCTCCACCGGCTCGGTCGGCCTGGGCGCCGCCGCGCCGCTGTTCGCCGCGGTCACCCGACGCTACGTCGACGCGCACTTCGGCGAGCGGCCGCACTCTCGGTTCGTCGCCCTCATCGGCGACGCCGAACTGGACGAGGGCAACATCTGGGAGGCCGTCGCCGACCCGGCCACCACCGGGCTCGGCAACGTGATGTGGCTGGTCGACTTCAACCGCCAGTCGCTGGACCGGGTCGTCCCCGGGGTACGGATCAACCAGTGGCGGGGCCAGTTCGAGGCCGCCGGCTGGCACGTGGTCGAGGTCAAGTACGGCCGCAAGCTCGCCGAGGCGTACGAGCGGCCGGGCGGGGCGGCGCTGCGCGACTGGATCGACCTGATGCCCAACGAGCAGTACCAGTCGCTGTTCGGGCTGGCCGGCCCGGCGCTGCGCAAGCAGTTCCTGGACGGCGCCCCGGCCGAGGTGTCCGCCTTCGTGGCCGACATCCCCGACGACGAGCTGGGCCCGCTCGTCACCGACCTGGGCGGGCACGACCTCCAGGCGATGCTCGACGCGTACGCCCAGTGCGACGCCGTCACCGACCGGCCCAGCGTGGTCTTCGCCTACACGGTCAAGGGCTGGGGGCTGCCAATCGCCGGCAACCCGCGCAACCACTCGGCGCTGCTCACCACCGAGCAGGTCGACGCGCTGCGCGCCGCGCAAGGCCTGACCCGCGACACCGAGTGGGACCGCCTCGACCCGGCGTCCCCGGCCGGCATCCGGGCCGGCGAGCGCCGGGAGGCGCTGGCCCGCGCGCCGCGCGAGCGGGCGCTGGGGGTCGCCGTCCCGGAGACCACGAAGGTACGGGTGAACAAGCCCGTCTCCACCCAGGAGGTCTTCGGCCGGGTGCTGGTCGACCTGGCCCGCGACCCGAAGGTGGCGCCCTACCTGGTCACCACCGCGCCGGACGTGGCCACCTCCACCAACCTGGCCGGGTTCATCAACAAGACCGGCGTGTTCGCCCCCACCGAGCAGCGCTCCTGGACCGAGGACCGGATGCTGCGGTGGACGGAGACCCCGGCGGGCCAGCACATCGAGCTGGGCATCTCCGAGATGAACCTGTTCCTGCTGCTCGGCCAGCTCGGCCTGTCGTGGGACCTGTCCGGGCAGCCGCTGCTGCCGGTCGGCACGGTCTACGACCCGTTCGTGCTGCGCGGCCTGGACGCCTTCCTCTACGGCACCTACTCCGGCTCCCGGTTCGTGGTCGCCGGCACCCCGTCCGGCATCACCCTGGCCCCCGAGGGCGGCGCCCACCAGTCGACCATCACCGCCTCCGTCGGCCTGGAGCTGCCCGGGGTCACCTTCTGCGAGCCCGCGTACGCCGGCAGCCTCGACTGGCTGCTCTGCGACGCGCTCGGCCAGATCGCCGGGGGAGCGGCGCCGGCCGCCACCGCCGCGCCGGCCGAGGACGGGGCGTACTACTTCCGGCTCAGCACCCGGCCGATCGACCAGGCGCCGTTCGAGGCGGCCCGGGCCCGGATCGGCGACGCGGTGCTGCGCCGGCAGGTGGTGGCGGGCGCGTACCGGCTGGTCGACGCGCACGAGGCGTACCCCCACCTGGCGGACGCCCCGGTCGTGCAGCTCGCCGCCTCCGGCGCGGTGCTGCCGGAGGTCCTGGCCGCCGCCGCGGAGCTGGCGGAGGAGGGGGTCGCGGCGCACGTGGTCGACGTGACGAGCCTGGACCGGCTCTACCGGGCCTGGCAGCGGACCCTGCGCCAGGGCGTGCGGACGGCGACCGTGCCGAGCGTGCCCGGCGCGCTGCGGTCGGCCTTCGCCGACCGGGTGCCGGTGGTCACCGTGCACGACGCCGCCTCGCACGCGATGGCCTGGCTGGGCTCGGCGCTCGGCGCCCCGGCCGTGCCGCTCGGGGTGGACGAGTTCGGCCAGTCCGGCAGCGTCGGAGAGCTGTACGAGCTGCACGACCTGCTGCCCGGCAGCATCGTCAACGCCGCGCTGGCCGCCCTCTCGCTGCGCTGAGCGTCAGCCGGTGGGGCTCGGCGTCGCCGTCGGGCTGCCGGTCGGGGCGGGCGACACAGGGCCGCCCCGGGTCGGCGTCGGCGTGACCGGCACCTGGTCGCCCTTCTTCGGGTCCTGGATGATGTGCCGTTCCAGGTTGACCTGCGACTGCCCGGTCCCGCCCACGGTGATGTCGTCGTAGGCCTGGAGCAGCTTCTGCTGGTCGAAGTAGAGCACCGTCATCGTCAGCGGGGTGGGCTTCTCGCCCTCCAGGCCGCGCAGCCCGGCGCCGCCGGTGGAGCCCTCGACGAAGAGCTGGGTGGGCTGCTTGCCGGGCACCTGCGGCAGCTTGGACACCTGCCGGGCGTGGGTGTGCCCGGCCAGCACCAGCGGGCAGGTGCCGGAGAGCGGGCCGGCCGAGGCCGGGTCGTGCACCAGCGCGATGTTCACCGGCTTCGGCGAGCTCTTGACCGTGGCGGCCAGCTGCTCGCCGGCCCCGATCACCTGGTCGGCGACGACCTTGGTGAGCCCGCTGCCGGCCGGCGAGGTCTCCTTGTCCGGGGTGAACCGGGGGTCGCCGATGCCGGCGATCGTCAGCCCGGCGACCGTCGTCGTGGAGTTGTTCAGCACGATGGCGTTCGGCTGTGCGGCCACCGCGGCGGCCGTCTTCGTCGAGTCGTGGTTGCCGCGGATGTAGACGTACGGCTTCTTGAGCAGGCCGATCGAGCCGACGAAGGACGCCTCCGGCTCGCTGCCCCAGTCGGTGATGTCGCCCGTGTCGATCACCACGTCGATGTTGAACTGCTCCACCACCGTGCGGATGAGCTGCCAGCCGGTCGGGTTGAGGTGCATGTCGGAGACGTGCAGCACCCGGGTGGTGCCGGGCGACGGCTGGACCACCGGCAGCGCGGAGACCGTGGTGTAGAGCTTGCTGACGTTGCCGACCAGCCGTTGCAGCTGCTCGGCGTACTTGGTGTAGTCGTTGGCGATCCGGCGCGCGTCACCCACGATCGCCGGCGCGTTGACCAGCAGCCCCTCGTAGCGCGGCTCCTCGATGGCCTGCGGCCGGATGGTGGCGGCGGCCAGGCCGAGACTGCCGGCGGTGACCACCAGCGCCAGCCCGCCGGCCCACGCGGTGCGGCGTGTGTCGCGGAAGACCAGCCCGGCCAGCAGCAGGGTGGCCAGCACCGCCGAGGCGACCGTCTTCAGGCCGAGCCGCATCACGCCGGACCGGACGTCCTCGACCGCCGACTGGCTGGCCCGGCTGATGCTCGCCGGGTCGTCGATCAGCGCCTCGGTGCGCCGCTGGTCGAGCGCGCCCAGCTCGACGGTCAGGTAGGCCGGCCCGTCGTGGCTGTCCAGCAGCAGCGCGCCCAGCGGCGGGATGTCGACGGTGGTGCCGCCGCTCAGCGACGGGCTGAGGTTGAGCTGCGCGCGGAACGGCCCGATGTCGGTGCCCACGTGCCCGCCGGCGTAGGTGCCGGCCACCACCCCGGCGAAGGTGACCGCGAGCAGGGCCAGCACCACGCCGAACCGGCGCAGCCCGGTGCCGGGGCGCCACCGGCGGCGGGCGCGCCCGTCCGCCGGGGTCGTCTCGTCCCCGGTGCTGTGCTGCTCGTTCTCCTGGCCGTCCATGCTGAGATTCTGACCTGCCCGTTGAAGGATCTTGGCAAACCCGGGGGAAGCGGGATCAACTCCGTCCGGCGCCGCCGTCGGCGAAGACCAGCCGCAGGATTCGGTCGTCGTCGCCGGCCGGCTTGCCGCGCCCGTCCCGGTTGGAGGTGCTCACCCAGACCGACCCGTCCGGCGCCACCGCGGCCGCCCGCAGCCGGCCGTACCGGCCGGTGAGCAGCTCGCGCGGCTGGCCGAGGACGGTGCCGTTGCCGGCCAGCTCGACCAGCCAGAGCCGCTGCCCGCGCAGGCAGGCGGTGACCAGCAGCCGCTCCACGGCCGCCAGGCCGGAACAGGAGGCCTCGCCGGTGCGCCACTGCACGATCGGGTTGACGTAGCGCCGGTCGTCGCCGCGCCCCTCGACCTGCGGCCAGCCGTAGTTGCCGCCCTTGTTGATCTGGTTGATCTCGTCCCAGGTGTTCTGGCCGAACTCCACGGCGTACATCCGCTTGTCCGGCGTCCAGGCGAAGCCCTGCACGTTGCGGTGCCCCGCCGACCAGACCGGCGAGCCGGCGGTGGGGTTGCCCGGCGCGGGCTTGCCGTCCCGGGTGATCCGCAGGACCTTGCCGCCGAGGCTCTTCGGGTCCTGCGCGTTCGCGGTGCGCCCGGCGTCGCCGGTGCTGGCGTAGAGGAAGCCGTCCGGGCCGAAGCCGAGCCCGCCGCCGTTGTGGTTGCCGGCCTTGGGGATGCCGGTGAGGATCGGCGTCGGCGGCCGGCCCAGCTCCAGCTTCGCGATCCGGTTGTCCGCGGCGCTCGTGTAGTAGACGAAGACCGTGCGGTCCCGGGCGTACGCCGGGGAGACCGCGATGCCGAGCAGACCACCCTCGCCGGCGGCCGCCACGTCCGGCACGGTCTGCACCACCCGGACGGTCATCCCCTCCGGCCCGGACTCCGGGCCGACCTGGAGGATCCGCCCGCTGTCGCGCTCGGTGACCAGGGCGCCGCCGTCGGGCAGGAAGGCGATGCCCCAGGGCACCGCCAGCCCCTTCGCCAGCACCGTGGCGACCACCTGCTGGCCGGCGCCGCCGGGGCTGGCCGAGTTGGATGGCGACGGGAGGTTGGGCGGCTCGCCGGCCGGGTCGGGATCCGGGTCGCCGAAGGCGCAGCCGGCGGTGCCCAGCAGCAGCGCCGCGCAGGACGCCGCCAGCGCCGCCCGGAGGCGGCCGGTGCGGGGGTACGGGGGACGCGGCCTCACCTGGCCAGCCTAGCCGGGCCGGGTGGCGAACCGGGCCCGACGAACCGCCTCCCAGCTCAACGGGCGCGCAGGGCGAGCAGGGCGACGTCGTCCTCCCGGCGGTGGGCGGCGGCGAGCAGCCGGTCGCAGAGCGTCGCGAGGGGGAGCGTGGCGGCGCCGACCAGCTGTTCGATCAGCTCGACCTGCCCCTCGTCGATCGGCCGGTCCCGGCGCTCGATCAGCCCGTCGGTGTACAGCAGCAGGGTGTCGCCGGGGGAGAGGGTCAGCTGGTCACGGGTGCGGCGGGGCGGGTGGGTCAGGCCGAGCAGCGGTCCCCGGGCCGCGTCGAGGGCCTCCACCGGGCCGCCGGCGCGCAACAGCAGCGGCGGCGGGTGGCCCGCGTTGCACCAGGAGACCCGGAGCCCGGCCGGGGCCGGGCGGACCCGGGCCAGGACGGCGGTGGCGACCGTCGGAACGGGCAGGCCCCGGATCGCCCGGTCGAGGTGGGTCATCAGCGCGTCGACCGGGTCGTCCCGCCCGTACGCGTCGCCGCGGACCAGGTTGCGCAGCTGGCCCATGGTCGCCGCCGCCTCGATGTCGTGCCCGGCGACGTCGCCGATCGCGGCGACCAGGTCGCCGTCGGGCTGGACGAAGGCGTCGTACCAGTCGCCGCCCACCTCCACCCGGTCGGCGGCCGGCAGGTAGCGTGCGGCCAGCTCCACGCCGGGCACCACGGGCAGGGTGGGCAGCATGCTGTGCTGGAGCACCTCGGCGACGTGCCGCTGCTCGCCGTAGAGCCGGCTGTTGCCCACGGCCTGGCTGGCGCGGCGGCCGATGTCCAGCGCGGTGCGCAGGTCACTCTCGTCGAATCCGCGCCGGGGCGGGCCGTTGACCAGCGTGACGGCGCCGATGACCCGGACCCCGGCGGCGGTGATCGGCACGCTGAGGTGCGAGGCGAAGCCCAGCCGGTGGGCCAGCGGCACCAGTTCCGGGTCGGTGGTGCCCCGCTCGACGTCGGCGACGGCGGCACTGCCGCGCATGACCGGTTTCCCCGTGCGCAGCACCGACCGGATGATCGAGTCCGCACCCAGCCCGGTGGCCAGCAGCGTGGCGAACCGGTCCAGGTCGGCCTTCCGGCCCGGGTCCCGGTGCACCCCGGAGACGGTGCGCGGCCGGCCCGCCGGGTCGACCAGGGTGATGAGGCACCAGTCGGCGAGCAGCGGCACCATGGCGTGCCCGAGCCGGTCCACGGCCGTTGCCATGTCGAGCGTGCCGCCCAGCAGCTCGCTCATCCCGGCGAGCATGGCGAGCCGGTCGTGCGCCTCCTCGGCGCGGCGGCGGGCCTGCTCGGCGCCCTGCACGGCGATCCGCAGCCGCAGCTCCGAGGAGCAGGCGGCAGCCAGGTCGGCGAGGGTGCGCAGCTGCTCGGCCGTCCAGGCCCGGGGCTTGCTGTCGATGGCGCAGAGCGAGCCGAGCACCCGGCCGTCCAGGTCGGTCAGCGGCATCCCGGCGTACGCGACCACCCCGAGGTCCTCGATGGCCAGGTTGCGGCGCACCCGGGGGTAGAGGCGGGCGTCGGGCAGCACCATGGGCGACTCGATGTCGACCACGTGCTGGCAGAACGAGTGGCTCAGCGGGGTTTCCCGCCGGGCGGCCCACGGCTCGGGCAGGCCGGTGGCGCCGGGGAAGAACTGGCGGTCGGCGGTGACCAGCGAGACCAGCGCGACGGGCACGGCGAGCAGGTCGCCGACCAGCCGCGCGAACCGGTCGAACGCCTCGTCGGGCGCCGCGTCGAGCCGGGTCTCCGCGAGGGATCGCAGCCGCTCGGGGTCGGTCAGCGCCGGGATCGGCACGACCGCGCGTCCGGCGCTGTCCTCGCTCATGGCCACCCGTCTTCGGCGTGCGGGGCGCCGGCCGACGCTCCGTCCTCGGTTATACCTCGCGCGGTCCGCCGGCAATCCTCGCGGCGGTGGTCGTCACGGCCCCGCCCGTCCGCGCCGTCCCGGGCGGCTATCGTCGGCGGTCGTGAAGGTATGGATTCCACACCCGGCCGGCCGGAGCCTCCTCGGCGAAATGCCCCCGGGCGTCACCGTCGAGCTGCTGGCGGACCCGGCCCGGCTGCCCTCGTCCCCGGCCGGCGTGCGGTTCTGGGTGCCGCCCTTCCTGGCCGGCCCGGACGCCGGCGCGCTCCTGGCCGAGCTGCCGGACCTCGAGGTCGTGCAGCTCCTCTCCGCCGGGGCGGACGCCTGGGTGGGGCGGATCCCCGACGGCGTGACGCTCTGCGACGCCCGGGGCGTGCACGACTCGGCCACCGCCGAGTGGGTGGTCGCCGCGATCCTCTCCGCGCTGCGCGGCTTCGGCCCGATGGCCCGCGCCCAGGGCCGCCGGGAGTGGGCCTACGACGAGGTGGCCCCGACCGACGAGCTGGCCGGCAAGCGGGTGCTGATCGTCGGCGCCGGCTCGATCGGCGCGGCCGTCCGCGCCCGGCTGGCTCCGTTCGAGGTGAGCTTCACCCTGGTCGCCCGGACGCCGCGCCCGGCCGAGGAGGTGCACGGGGTGGACGAGCTGCCCGCCCTGCTGCCCGAGGCCGACATCGTGGTGCTGCTGGTGCCGTTGACCGAGCAGACCCGGGGCCTGGTCGACGAGAAGTTCCTCGCCGCGATGCCGGACGGCGCGCTGCTGGTCAACGCCGCCCGGGGCCCGGTGGCCCGGACTCCGGCGCTGGTGGCCGAGCTGGCGTCGGGGCGGCTGCGGGCCGCGCTGGACGTGACCGACCCGGAGCCGCTGCCCGCCGACCATCCCCTGTGGGAGCTGCCGAACGTGCTGCTCACCCCGCACGTCGCCGGCTCGGTCCGCGGCCTGCTGCCGCGGGCGTACCGGCTGGTGGGGGAGCAGGTGCGCCGGTTCGCGGCCGGGGAGCCGCTGACGAACCGGGTGGTCGACGGCTACTGACGGGTCAGCCGGCCGACTCGGGCAGCTCCTGCCCGGTGGCGGAGACCAGCCGGGGGAGGTCGGTGGCGCGTACCGCGGGGAGCACCAGCGTCTCGCCGTCGTCGAGCCGGGCGACCGCCCGGCCGCGCGCGTCGGAGGCGAGCTCGGCGACCCGCGCCCAGGGCACCCGCCGCTGCCCGACGAGGGCTCGCAGCCGCAGCTCGCGGGCGTCCGCGTCGGTGCCCGCCCGCCACGCCCAGAGGCCGGCCGCGAGCGGGATCAGCAGCACCCAGACCAGCCACCAGCGCGCGGTGGCCAGCGGCAGGGCGCCGATGAACGCGACGATCGCGGCGACCAGGATCGCCTGGTTGTAGCGGAAACGGACGGTGTCGGCGCGGCTCACCCCCTGATGATCCCACCCGGGAGCGGCCGCCCTCCCGGCGGGCGGCCCGGCACGGACCGGGCATGGGTGTGACGGGCGTCACGTGCTGTGTCGCGTAACCCTGGATTTCCGGGATCGTTTATGGGCGTGGCCGCGCCGGTCCCCGTCCGGCGCCGGTCGTGCCCGACGCCCCGACCCGCCCCACCCGCTGACCTCGCACGTCGTACCGCAACCGCACCGCCCCGTGCCCCCTCACGAAGGCGACCGCCGTGCCCGTCACCCCTTCCGCCGGTTCCCGCCGCCGGCCACCGCTGCCCGATCTCATCGTGTCCCTCGCCGGCGCGCTGTTCGTCCTCGCCGGCGCCGCCGGCCTGGTCCCCGGCCCGGCCGCCGTGGCGCTCGCCGTCGCCGGTGGCTCCGCCCTGGCCTGCGTCCGGCTCGCCTGGCTGGCCGGCGCCCCGCCCGCGCCGCCCGACCCGTCCGCCGCCCCGCCGGCCCAGCCGCGATCCGGTACCGCGCCGGACCGGGCCGAGCCGGCCGCCGCGCGGCCGACCGGGCGGCGGGCCCGCCGGGTGGCGCTGTCCCGCCGGGTCGCCGGGATCCTCGACGCCGCCGTGCTGGCCGCCGGGCTCACCGTCGCGGTGCTGCCGCTGTGCGAACCCGGGCACCGGCTGCCGGTCGCGCTGGCGGGCCTGGCGATCACCGCCCCGCTCTACGCCGTCGCCCTGCTCCGGCTGCCCGGCCGCTCCCGGCTCGCCGGCCGCGAACGGCTGCGCCGCGGCGTGGACGTGGTCGGCCTCGGCGTCAGCCTGGTCTTCGCCGGCGGGGTGCTGCTGCCGTCCGGCCCGGTGCCGCCGGCCGCGCGGGCCGCCACCATCGGCGGCGCCGTGGCGCTGGCCGTCCTGCTGGTGGCCGCGTTCGCCGAGCGGCGGCGGCGACCGGGCGCGGCCCGCTGCCACGCCGGCGCGGCCGTGACGCTGGGCGGACTGGCCCTGCTCGTGGTGCTGCTCGCCTACGCCGCCCCGGACCGGGCCGTGCTGGTCGTCGCGCCGCCGCTGCTGGCCGGCGCGCTGGTCACCGCGGCCGGCGCCCGGCGGACCGCGGCCGGGG
>NZ_JBEXLR010000135.1:0-14141 GCF_040610095.1 Micromonospora sp. NPDC004540 | reverse complement strand
CCGTCTCCACGCCGCCCGCGGCGGCCGCCATGACCGCCGCGGCGGCCAGGTCGGCGACCCGCTTGGCCTCCCGCTGCACCCGGGCCCGGGTCTCCCTTGACCGGCCGAGCTTCGACGCGTTCGCCGTGCGCGCTCCGGCGCAGCGGCCCGGCCCGGAGGTGGAGAGGGAACCGGCGGCCGGTCCCGACGGCGGCGTCCCCGCCAACGCCTGACCCGACCTCATGGCGCGGCCCGCCGGCGTCCCGGGCTGCCGGACCTCGGCAGCCCGGCGGGCCGGCGGCACGCGCCGGTGAGGTGGAGTCAGGTGAGGGCGGTGGCGAGGTCGGTGAGGTAGCGGGCCACCGGACCGGCCGTGAGCACGCCGCTGCCCGCGCCGGCCAGCTCGTCGGCGGCCGGAAGCAGCGCGGCGTGCAGCCGGGCCATGGTGGGACGGTCGTCGAGGGCGACGGCGGCTCGGGCGGCGACGCAGAGGCGGGCCTCGCACAGCAGGTCGTGCGGCGACTCCGGCAGCGAGCGCAGCGCGGCGGCGGCCTCGTCCCGGTGTCCCGCGGCGAGCAGGGCCAGCGGCCGGACCCACGGGGCGTACGGGCCGGCGGCGGCGTCGGCGAGCGCCGGGCCGAGGTCGTCGCCGGTGGACAGTCGCAGGCAGAGCAGGGCGAACGGCAGCAGCCCGGCCGCCATGCCCGGCATCTGCCCGGCGTCGAGCGGGACGGCCGCCGCCCGGTACGCCGCCTCGGCCTCGGCGCGACGTCCCGCGACGGCCAGCCGGAGGGCGGCGTACCAGGCGGTGAAGACGCCGACGAGGGGTAGCTCGTAGCGGGCGGCGAGGCGGTCGGCGGCGGCCGCGTGGGCGTCGGCGGCGGCGAGATCGGCGCGGGCGCAGTGCGCCTGGAGGGCGATGAGATGGCCCAGCACCTCGAAGGTGACCAGCCCGTGCCCGGCGGCCAGCTCGACCAGTTCGGCGCCGATGCGGGCGCGTTCCGGGGCCCGGCCGGCCCGGTCGAACGCGTGCATGAAGCGGGCGTTGAGCGCGAAGGCCAGCAGCGCCGGGTCACCGAGGCGGCGGGCGATCCCGTCCGCCTCCGCGGCCGCCCGCCGGCCCCGGTCGCCGGTGTCGCCGCGCAGCTCCAGGGCGAGGGTGCAGAGCAGCCGGCCGCGACGGGCCGCCTGGCCGGCGGGGAGCGCCACGAGGGCGGCTTCGGCGGCGGCGACGATCCGCCGGGACAGCTCCTCGTCGTCGTTGCGGGTCCAGACGGCCGGCACGTCGAACGCGGCCAGCACGTCCGCGGTGAGCCCGGGGTCGGCGAGCCGTTCGACGGTGGCGACCGCCTCGGCCCGCAACCGGCGGGTCCGGTCGAGGTGGCCGGTGACGGCGAGGTTGCGACCCCAGCCGATCACCGCCGCCAGCCGCCCGCGTACGTCCTCCCCGCCGGCCCGGTCGTGCGCGGTGACGGCCTGCTGCCAGAGCCGGGCGGCCTCGTGCGGGTGGCAGCGCCGCTCGGCCCGTTCGGCCGCCGCCGTGGCGTACCGGGCGGCCCGGGTCGCGGCGTCCGGGCCGGGGGCCTGTCCGAAGTGGTGGGCGAGGGCGGCGACGTCGTCCGGCCGGAGCCGTTCGAGCGCGGTCCCGACGGTGGCGTGCCAGCGGGCCCGGCGCGGCGCCGACAGGTCGGCGTAGAGGGTGTCGCGGACCAGGATGTGGTGGAAGCGGGTGCCGTCGGGGGTGAGGAATCCGGCCTGCGCGGCCCGGTCCACGGCGTCCAGCATGGCCTCCTCGCCGGCCAGCGCGGCCAGCACGTCCGCGTCGAGGTCCCGGCCGAGCACCGCGGCCTGCCGCAGCACGGTCCGGGTCGACTCGGGCAGCTGCGCCAGGCGGTGCCGGATGACGTCCCGCACGCCGGCCGGGACGGTGTCCAGCGCGGCGGCCCCCTCGACGGCGAGGAGCCGGGCCAGTTCCCGGACGAAGAACGGGTTGCCGCCGCTGCGCCGGTGCAGCGCCCGCACGGTGTCCGGGTCCGCCGCCCCGGCCACGGCCCGGACCAGCTCGGCGGTCTCCCCTTCGGCGAGCCCGCCGAGGTAGACCCGGACCGGTTCGACGCGGGCCAGCCGGGCCAGCGCGCCGGTCAGCGCCGGGGTGATCCCGGTCGCCCGGTAGGTGCCGACCGCCAGCACCGGCCCGGTGACCGGCTCCGGGCCGGTGAACAGCGCGGTCAGCAGGTCGAGGGTGTCCTCGTCGGCCCGGTGCAGGTCGTCGAGGACGAGCAGCACCGGACCGCGCCGGGCCGCCGCGCCCAGCCGGGCGCCCGCGATCCGGTGCAGCCGGTAGCGGGCCACGGCCGGCTCGTCATCGCCCGGCCCGTCCGGCGCGTCGGGAGCCGGTCCGGGCTCGGGCAGGGCGGCGGCGAGCTGCGTCCAGGGCCAGGCGGCCGGTGCGCCCTCGTACTCGGGGACCCGCCCCACGGCGCTGGTCCAGCCGACGGCGGCGAGCCCGTCGGCGAGCGCCTCGACGAACGCCGTCTTGCCCGCGCCGGCGTCCCCGGAGACCAGCACGAGCGCGGGTCGGGCCCGCCGGACCACCTCCTCGGCGAGCCCGGCCAGGCTCGTCAGCTCGGCCTCGCGCCCCACGAAGGGCCGCCGCTCCTCCTTTGCTCCGGGGGCGGGGGCCGGGGCGGGCGGTGGGGCGGCCGGCGCCGGCTCGAGATGCGGGGCCTGGGCGAGGATGTCGGCCTCCAGCCGGCGCAGCCGGGGACCCGGGTCCACCCCCAGCTCCCGGACCAGCACCGCGCGGGCCTCCCGCAGCGCGGCAAGCGCGTCGCCCTGCCGGCCCGCCCGGTAGAGCGCGGTGGCGAGCAGCCGCCAGGTCTCCTCCCGCAGTGGCTCGGCGGCGGCCTGGGCGCGCAGGTCGCCGGCGGCCTCGGCGGCCCGACCCACGGCCAGCAGCGCCTCGGCGCGCCGCTCGACGGCGAGCAGCCGCAGCTCGTCCAGCCGGTCGATCTCCGCCCGCGCCCACGGCTCGGCGGCGAACTCCGCGTAGGCGGGGCCGCGCCAGAGGGCGAGCGCGTCGTCCAGGGCGGCCAGCGCCGGGCCGGGGCGGCCGGCCGCGAGCGACTCCCCCGCCGCACCGACCGCCGCCTCGAACCGGCCCGCGTCGACCGCCTCGGGGGCGGCCGGCAGCGCGTACCCGGGCGGGGCGGTGACCAGCAGTCGGGCCGGCTGCCGCGGCGGCCGGTCGGGCTCCAGGGCCCGGCGCAGGTCGGCCACGAAGGTCCGGACCGCGCCGATCGCACCCTCCGGCGGCTCCACCCACAGGTCGCCGACGAGCCGGTCGACCGGCACCACCCGGCCCCGGGCGACCAGCAGCCGGGCCAGCACCGCACGCTGCCGGGCGCCCTTCAGCGCCACCGGGCCGCGCTCGCCGGCCGCCACCAGCGGCCCGAGCACCCCGAAGGTCACTCCGGGTACGCGCGGCGGGCTGGTCACCCCGCCCACTCTAGGCAGCCCGGTGCGCCCGCACCGGCGGCCCGACCAGGGCACTCATCCGTTGCTGACCGGGCACTGACCGGCCCGGGGCAGCCTCGACGGGTACCCGAGCACACCCGGAGAGGACCTCTCATGATCAACGGATTCGCGCCGCGCCGCATCACCGTGGCCGACGGCGTCGCCCTGCACGCCGCGGTGGGCGGCAGCGGCAGCCCGGTCGTGCTGCTGCACGGCTTCCCGCAGACCCACCTGATGTGGCGGCACGTCGCCGCGGACCTCGCCGCCGACCACACGGTCATCTGCCCCGACCTGCGCGGCTACGGCGACAGCGACAAGCCCGCCGACACCGACGGCACCGCGTACGCCAAGCGGACCATGGCCGCCGACGTGGTGGCGCTGGCCCGGGCGCTGGGGCACGAGCGGTTCGCCCTGGTCGGGCACGACCGGGGCGCCCTGGTGGCGATCCGCGCCGGCCTGGACCACCCGGAGACGGTCACCCACCTGGCGGCGCTGGACGTGCTGCCCACCCTCGACACCTGGGAGGTGATGCACGGCGTCACGGCCGGGGTCGGCTTCCACCTCTACCTGATGGCCCAGCCGCCGGGCCTGCCCGAGCGGCTGATCGGCGCCGCGCCGGACGAGTTCTTCGGCCACTTCCTGGACCTCTGGGCCGGCGACCCGGACGCGATCCCCGCCGACGTGCGGGCCGCCTACCTGCGGGCCTGCCGGGCGGCGGTGCCCTCGATCGTGGCGGACTACCGGGCGTCGGCCGGCATCGACCTCGCGCACGACGAGGCGGACCGGGCGGCGGGCGCCGTGCTGCGAATGCCGGTCACGGTGCTCCAGCAGGACTGGGGCGCCGCGCTCGGCTTCGACGCGGCGGCGCGCTGGCGCGCCTGGGCGCCGGACCTGCGGCACGTGCCGGTGTCATACGGCCACTTCATGGCCGAGGAGGCCCCGGCCGAGGTGGTGAAGGAGCTGCGCGCGCTGCTCGGCCGCTGAGGAGAGCCGCGTGCGCACCCTTGCCCCGCACCGTGAAAGATGCAAATATTCTGATCACTTCACGTGTTGGGCTCACTACCGGGGGTTGATGGCATGCGGAAGGCTTCCTCGATCGCGGCGGCGGTCACACTGACGGTCGGCTGCACCGGTGTCGCGGTGGTGAGCGTGGCGGGTCCGGCGAGCGCGACGTGCAGCCACTCCCACTCCAACATCGACACCAGGTCCGGCACGCTCTTCAACGCCACCAACGTCAACATCCGCACCGGCCCACACACCACCTGCGGCTCGCTCGGCTACGGCCAGCTCAGCCACAGCGTCGACTTCCACTGCTACACCAACGGCGACCGGGTCAGTGCGAACGGGCACACCACCTACACCTGGACCTACCTGAGGGACACCACGACCGGGGTGTCCGGCTGGGTCGCCGACGCCCTGCTGGACAACCTCGGCAGCGGCATCGCCTGCTGACCGGTCCCGCGCGACCCGCTCCGAGCGGGCAGGATGGTCCGGCATGACCGAGCCTCGCCTGTACCCGCCCGTCGAGCCGTACGCCACCCACCGGATCGCCGTCGGCGACGGCCACGTGCTGCACGTGGAGGAGGTGGGGCGGCCGGACGGCGTAGCCGTGGTCTTCCTGCACGGCGGGCCGGGCGGCGGTCTGGTGCCGGCGGCGCGACGGTTCTTCGACCCGCGGCGCTACCGCGCCGTGCTGTTCGACCAGCGCGGCGCGGGGCGCAGCACCCCGTTCGGTGAGCTGCGGGCGAACACCACCTGGCACCTGGTGGCCGACCTGGAGACGATCCGGGAACGGCTCGGGATCGACTCCTGGCTGGTGTTCGGCGGGTCGTGGGGGGTCACCCTCGGCCTGGCGTACGCCCAGACCCACCCGGACCGGGTCACCGGGCTGATCCTGCGCGGGGTGCTGCTGCTGCGGCGCAGCGAGCGGGACTGGTTCTACCAGGGCGGGCTGCGCCACCTCCAGCCGGACGAGTGGGACCGCTTCGTCGCACCGATCCCCACCGCGGAGCGGGGCGACGTGCTGGCGGCGTACCACCGGCGGCTGCACGGACCCGACGAGGCCGAGGCCCGTGCCTGCGCCGTCACCTGGGGGCGCTGGGAGGCGGTCAACTCGTCGCTGCGCCCCGACCCCGGGGTGCTCGCCCACTTCACCGCCGAGGAGCAGGCGCTGCCGATCGCCCGGATCCTCTCCCACTACGCCGTGCACGGCGGCTTCCTCACCGAGACGCAACTGCTCGACGGCGTGGACCGGATCCGCCACCTGCCCGCCGTCATCATCAACGGCCGCTACGACCTGTGCTGCCCGCCGGTGTCCGCCCACGACCTGGCCCGGCGCTGGCCCGAGGCCGAGCTGCGGATCGTGCCCGACGCCGGCCACTCGGCCGCCGAGCCGGCCATCGCCCGCGAGCTGCTCCGGGCCACCGACCACTTCGCCGACCTGCTCGGCTGAGCCGGCCTACGTGGCGAGCAGCGCCCGGATCGGGTCGGCGATGGCCGGGTCCACCGGAAACCGGGCCGCCAGCCAGTCGAGCGTGGTCCGGGCGGCCGCCCGGTTGTGCCGGTAGCCGGGCACCATGGCGGCCAGCGGCAGCACCTCCGGCGGGTACGCCTGCTCCACCCGGCGGCTCGGGTCGAACGGGTCCCGCCGGTGGGCCGGCGACGGCTCGGTGAGCCGCAGGAGGGCGAGCACGCGGTCCACCGCGTACGACTGGATGAACCGCGCCGCGGTCAGCCGTTCCCCGCGCAGCTCGCGGTGCAGGCCGACGTAGAGGTTGGTGAGCGCCTCGTTGAGGTGGAACTCGACGGTGTCGTACGGCGTGGCGGGGCGTGGCGGGGCGCGGCGACCGGCCAACCCGGCCGGCGCGTCGGGGCGCTGCCACACCACCCGGGCGCCGGTGAACGGCAACCGGGCCAGCTCGGCCACGGTGAAGACGGCGTACTCGACGAAGATCCCGTCGGCGTAGCGCGCCTTGCGGCCGTTGCGCTCGTTGGCGAAGCTGTACGCCACCGGGCAGGGCGCGGCCAGCCAGTCGATCGAGTCGACGTAGCGGCCCACCGCGCCGTCTGCGACGACGAGGAAGAAGTCCAGGTCGGAGTGGTCGTCGAGCCGGTCCCGGTCGACACCGGCGGAGCCGAGGCCGAGCAGCGCCACGGTGTCCGGCCGGGTGGCGAGGTGGGCGGCGAGGTCGTCGAGCCGACGCAGCATCGGGTGCATGCCGTCGTCCCTTCCGTGAAGAGTCGACGTTTCAGCCCGTGCGGCCCTGCGCCGCCGCCGGGGTCGCGACACCGATGCCCGCCATTCTGCGTCGGACCCCCGACACCGCTCAAGTCGCGGCTGTCCATCCGGCGACCGCGCTGGCAAGATCGGCCGGGTGACGGGTGCACTGTTCGCGGTCAGTGACCTCCATGTGTCGTACGCCGAGAACCGCGCGGTCGTGGACGGCCTGCGGCCGGAGTCGGCGGACGACTGGCTGATCGTGGCCGGCGACGTCGGCGAGGTGTTCGCGGACATCGAGCGGACGTTGCGGCAGCTCAGCGACCGGTTCGCCCGGGTCGTCTGGGTGCCCGGCAACCACGAGCTGTGGACCCACCCTGCCGACCCGGTGACCCTGCGCGGCCGGGCCCGCTACGCCGCGCTGGTCGGGATGTGCCGCGACCTGGGCGTGCTCACCCCGGAGGACGACTATCCGGTGTGGCAGGGCGAGGGCGGGCCGGTGACCGTGGCGCCGCTGTTCCTGCTCTACGACTACTCGTTCCGGGCCCCCGGCACCAACTCGAAGGAGGAGTCGCTGCGCGCGGCGTACGCGGCGGGGGTGGTGTGCACCGACGAGATGCTGCTGCACCCCGACCCGCACCCGGACCGGGAGTCCTGGTGCTGGGAGCGGATCGCCGAGACCGAGCGGCGGCTGGCCGCCGTCGACCCGGGGCTGCCGACCGTGCTGGTCAACCACTGGCCGCTGGTCCGCGAGCCCACCGACGTGCTCTGGTATCCCGAGTTCGCCCAGTGGTGCGGCACCGACCGCACGGCCGACTGGCACCTGCGGCACCGCGCCGCCGTGGCGGTCTACGGGCACCTGCACATCCCCCGCACCACCCACTACGACGGGGTGCGCTTCGAGGAGGTGTCGCTGGGCTACCCGCGCGAGTGGGGCCGGCGGGGCGGCGAGCCGCGGCCGATGCGGCGCATCCTCGGCGGTGCCGCGTGATCGAGGTCCTGCTCCCGCCGGCGGCGGTGCCCGTCGAGGCGTTCTCCGACATCCCGGGCGAGGCCCCGTACCCCGGCGAGGAGGACCTGCTCGCCCGGGCCGTGGAGGCCCGCCGCCGCGAGTTCGTCACCGCCCGCCGCTGCGCCCGGGAGGCCCTGGCCCGCCTCGGGTACTCCCCCGCGGCGATCCGCCCCGGCCCGAAGCGGGAGCCCCTGTGGCCGGCGGGCGTGGTCGGCAGCATCACCCACTGCGCCGGCTACCGGGCCGCGGCGGTCGCCCGGGACACCGCGCTGGCCGGGCTCGGCATCGACGCCGAGCCGCACGAGCCGCTGCCCGACGGGGTGGCCGAGGTGGTCACCACGGCCGGCGAGCCGGAGACGCTGGCCCGGCTACGCGCCGCCCACCCGGCGGTGCACTGGGACCGGCTGCTGTTCAGCGCCAAGGAGTCGGTCTACAAGGCGTGGTATCCGCTGACCGGGCGCTGGCTCGGCTTCGAGGACGCCGAACTGTCCGTCGACTCGGCCGCCGGGAGCTTCACGGCCCGGGTGCTGGTCGACGCCTCCCGCGCCGATGGCGGCCCGCCGCTGGCCGCGCTGCACGGCCGTTGGCTGGTCGCCGACGGGCTCGTGGTCACGGCGGTGGCGGTACCCCGGCGGCCCTGACCCCGTCGCGGTCGCCGGCCGGGTGTGAACGCTCCCACCTGCCCGAGTCGGTCTGGGAGCGGTTCCCCGCCTCCGTCTCCTGAGCGGCACCGAAGGGCGGCCCCCACCTGGGGGCCGCCCTTCGCCGTCTCGGGCCGCCGACGTTTGTGCCCGGGTCCGGCGGGAAGGACGGGGGCCTCACAGTCAGGAGCGGCGGATGAACGGGCCCATGGGCGGCGAGCCGGTCGGCGATCTCGAACTCGTGCACACCTTCACCGGGCCGATGCCCACCGGCGTGAGCGTGTCGCACATCGGCCGGGTCTTCGTGAACTTCCCCAAGTGGGGGGACGAGGTGTCGGCCACCGTCGTCGAGCTGCGCGACGGCCGGGAGGCCCCCTACCCGGACGAGGCCTGGAACAGCCCGTCCGGGGACGACGACGCGAACGCCTTCGTCTCGGTGCAGAGCATCGTGGTGGACCCGGCCGACCGGCTCTGGGTGGTCGACACCGGCAGCCCGATGTTCCAGCCGACGAAGCCGGGCGGGCCGAAGCTCGTCCGGGTCGACCTGGACACCGACACCGTCGGGCAGGTGATCACCTTCCCGACCGACGTGGCGCTGCCCACCACGTACCTCAACGACGTCCGCTTCGACCTGCGGCGGGGCGACGCCGGCCTCGCCTACCTCACCGACTCCTCCGACTCGGGCCCGAACGGCATCGTCGTGGTGGACCTGGCCACCGGCGCGTCGTGGCGGCGGCTGCACGACCACCCGTCCACGAAGGCCGAGCCGCTGGATTCCTTCCGGCCGGTCGTGGAGGGGCGGCCGCTCCTGGAGCGTCCGGCCGACGGGCCGCCGAAGCCGGTCGGGATGGGCTCGGACGGCATCGCCATCTCCGCGGACGGCTCCCGGCTGCACTACTGCCCGCTCGCCTCCCGCCGCTGGTACAGCGTGGCGACCGAGGCCCTGGCCGACCGGACGCTTCGCGAGGAGCAGGTCGCGGCCACGGTGGTGGACGAGGGCGACAAGGGCGGCGGCTCCGACGGCCTGGAGACCGACGACTCCGGCGCGTTCTACCTGACCTCCTACGAGCACAACGCGGTGCTGCGGCGGCGGCCGGACGGCGAGTTCGAGACCCTGGTGCACGACCCGCGGCTGCTCTGGCCCGACACGATGTCCGTGGCCGCCGACGGCCACCTCTACGTCACCGCCAATCAGCTGCACCGGCAGGCGAAGTACCAGGGCGGCACGGACCTGCGGCGCAAGCCGTACGCCCTGTTCCGCGTCCGCATCGACGCCGGTCCGGTCCGCCTGCGCTGAACGCCCCCGCCGATTCATCGAGAGACATCATTGACGCCTTAGTTAATACTCTTTAATATTTGGTCACCTCGAGGAAGACCGATCCCCGTCCGACCCGTACCGCCCGCCGGCGCCGGCCCCGACCAGCGCCGGCGGGCGCTACGGCGCCCCCTGCACCGGGAAGGCCCCCTCGATGTCCGCACCGCGCCCCGCCGCCGTTCCCCGGTGGCCGCCAGCCTGCTCGCGCTCGCCACCGCCACCGCGACGCTCGCCCTGACCCCGGCCGCCGCCGAGGCCGTCGTCCTGCCGAACAACTTCAAGAGCGTCGGCTACCTGCCGTCCTGGAGCGGCAGCGTCAACAGCGTCCAGTACGGCAAGCTCACCCACATCAACTACGCGTTCGTGCTGCCCAACAACGACGGCAGCCTGCGCCCGGTGGAGAACCCCGGCAAGCTCTCCTCGCTCGTGTCGCTCGGGCACGCCAACAACGTCAAGGTGTCCATCGCGATCGGCGGCTGGAACGACGGCAACGACTCCGCCTTCGAGGCGCTCGCCGCGAACTCCGGCGCCCGCGGCGCGTTCGTCACCAACGTGGTCAACTTCGTCAACCAGTACAGCCTCGACGGCGTCGACATCGACTGGGAGTATCCCGACCCGGGCGCCTCGGCGAACAACTACACGCTGCTCATGCAGCAGCTCGGCAGCGCGCTGCACAGCCGCGGCAAGCTGCTCACGGCGGCCGTGGTCTCCGAGGGCTACTACGTCGACGGCGTGCCGCCGGCGGTCTTCGGCTCGGTCGACTGGCTGAACATCATGGCGTACGACGGCGGCAGCCCGCACGCCAACTACGACTGGTCGATCAACAGCGTCAACCTGTGGAAGTCGCGCGGCCTGCCCGCCGCCAAGGCGGTGCTCGGCGTGCCCTTCTACAGCCGGCCCGGCTACTACACCTACGCCGCGCTGGTCGGCATGGATCCGGCCAACGCCAACCGGGACTGCACCACGGTGAGCGGCGCCCAGCAGTGCTACAACGGTGTGCCGACCGTGAAGCGCAAGACCCAGTGGGCGCTGGCCAACGCCGGCGGGATGATGAACTGGGAGCTGTCCCAGGACACCACCGGCGCGACCTCGCTGGTCAGCGCGATCTACGACACCGTGATGGGCGGCGGCACCCCGCCGCCGGGCGGGCGTACCGGCCCGATCACCGGCATCGGCGGCAAGTGCGTCGACGTCGCCGCGGCCGGCACCGCCAACGGCACCGCGGTCCAGCTCTACACCTGCAACGGCACCGCCGCGCAGAGCTGGACGGTGGCCGGCGACGGCACCCTGCGGGCGCTGGGCAAGTGCGCCGACGTGACCAGCGGCTCCACCGCCAACGGGGCGAAGGCGCAGCTCTGGGACTGCAACGGCACCGGCGCCCAGGTCTGGCAGGCCCAGTCCAACGGCACGCTGCGCAACCCGCAGTCGAACAAGTGCCTGGACGCCACCGACAACAGCTCCGCCAACGGCACCCGGCTGCAGATCTGGGACTGCTTCGGCGGCGCCAACCAGGTCTGGCGGCTGCCGGTCTGACCGTCGACCCGCGATCCCCGCCGCGCCGGACCGGTGCGGCGGGGATCCGCCGTCACCAGCGGTTGCGGGCCTCCTCCGCCCAGCCGACCAGGCCGTCGAGGTCCACCCGCTCGCCGTCGTCCGTGGCGGCCCACCCGGTGAAGTGCCCGAAGCACTGGTGGGTCTCGCCGGCCAGCACGACGAGGTTGGTGCGCGCCACGCGCTCGTGGAACGGGTGGAACGTGACGTCCACCCGATCGCCGGTGATCCGCCACGGCCGCAGCCAGTCCGCGCGGTCGTAGCTCCAGGCCAGCTCGCCGCCGATCTTGTGCAGCCGCCCGTCGACGAAGACCGCGTTCTCGGTCGAGCCGGTGCCGTCGGTCCACTTGCCACCGAGCTGGATGGCCCGCCCCGGTCCGCTGCCGGCCGCCCAGTTCCAGCGCACCGCGTACCGCCACTTGCCGCGACCGTGGTCGAGCACCGCGAACGACTCCTCCGTGTCGACCGGGTACGCGACGCCGTCGATCCGCAGCGTGCCCCGCACCGGCCGGCCGACGTCCTTGAGCGTGTACTGGAACCGGCGGCTGCTCCACGGCACCACCACACCCAGCGACTCGTGGCCCGGCGGCAGCGGCGCCACGAGGTCGACCTCGACGCCGGGCGCGGTGGCCCGGATGGTGCTGCCGTCGGGGCGCTGGTCGACCTGGACGACCAGGCCGCCGCCGCGGGCCCGCACCACGCCCGCGCCGCTGACCGGCGGGAGGACCGCGCCGCGGGCGAACGGGACCACCGCCTCGGCCGTCCGCTCGACGCCGGTGCGGCGGTCGAGCAGGTAGAGGCTCTGCACGCCGGCGTAGTCCAGGGACGACGCGACCAGGCCGACGATGTGGGTCGGGGTGACGATGCCCCAGTGCTCCCAGCGCTTGCCCCGGCCCCAGCCGCGCAGGTTCGCCCGGTGCAGCGGCCGGCGGCTCCAGCCCACCGCCGCCGGGTTCAGCCGCCCGTCCGGCCGGCACAGGTCGACCGGCTCGGTGATCTCCCGCTCGTGCGTCATCGACGCAGGCTACCGGCTCGGGCCGGGTTCGCGACCCGGCAGCGGGCGGTCAGCCGACCCGGTTCAGGTTCGGCCGGCCGGTGCGGACCCGCTGCCGGTCGGCGGCCACCCGCGGGCCGTCCGCGGCCAGCATCCGGTCCGCCGCCGCCAACCCGGTCAGCGCGGCGCCGTAGGCGGCCAGCTCGCGCTGGAAGTGCTCCACCTTGGCGTACCAGAACTTCAGCTCCGGGTTCATGGCCTTGGCGTTGATGTAGCCGACGATGTCGGTGTCGGGCGTGATGCCCCGGCGCGCGTAGCAGCGGTCGAAAGCGGCCTTGGTCCGCTCGTACCGCTCGCTCATCGCGGTGAGGCCGGCCTCCGCCTCCAGCAGCCGGTCGCGCAGGTACCGCACGTACATGGGCGGGACGCCGGCCGGTGGCGGGGTGGCCCTCCGCTGTCCGTCGGATCCGTTCGGGAACGGCATGACCGCCCTCCTTCCCGCGGTCGAGATACAGAGAAGTTCTTCTACCCCCGACACGGGCGGATCATGCCGGCGCCCCATGGAAGTGATTGCCGTCGATGCTTGATATCGATGCGAGCCGATATATAGGCTGGGCCGGTCCCCGCTCGACCCCGTCCCACAAGGAGAGTGAGCGATGCGTCTGCCCAAGGCCACCCGGTTCCTCGCCACCGTCGCCACCGCGGCGCTGGCGGCGCTGGGCGCCGTCACCGTCGACCCGGCGCCGGCCGCCGCGGCCGTCCGCAACGTCTGCTACAACACCAGCCAGGCCGGGCCGTTCGCCAGCTACGCCGTCCAGGCCGCCTCGATCTGGAACAACCGCACGAACAACATCAACATGGCGCAGTGCGGCTCGAACCTGATGATCTACTACACCTACGGCGGCGGCTCGTACGCCCAGCGCACGAGCCTCGGCAACGGCCGCGTCGTCATCGACTACTACCAGGCGCAGCAATACTCGCCGCTGCGCATCATGACCCACGAGATCGGGCACATCCTCGGCCTGCCCGACAACTACAACGGCAACTGCGCCATCCTGATGTCCGGCGGCAGCGCCGGCACCAGCTGCACCAACCCGTACCCGAGCACCACCGAGGCCGCCCGGGTCGACTCGCTGTTCGGCTTCGCGGCCCGCAGCGCGGTGACGCCGCAGGTCTTCACCGGCAGCTGGCCGGCGCCCGTCACGGCGGGCGCCCAGCGCTGACCGGCTCCTGGACAGGACACCCGGCCGGGCGGCGGAGACGCCGACCGGCCGGGCACTCCCCGTTCAGGACCGGAACCCCACGGGTCAGCGACCCCGGGTGGCCTTGCAGACCTCCACCGGCAGGGCCGGCGCGCCGTCGACCGGCGCCGGGTCCTCCGGCGTGGCGGCGATCCCGCCGGCCGCGATCCGGTCCAGGGTGGCCAGCCCGGCCTCGTCGATCGTGCCGAAGACGGTGTAGTTGGGGCGCAGCGCCGAGTCGGACTGGACCAGGAAGAACTGGCTGCCGTTGGTGTCCGGGCCGGCGTTGGCCATGGCCAGCGTGCCGCGGGCGTAGAGGCGGCGGACCCCGGTCGGGTCGGTCGGCGCCGGCGGCAGGTCGGTGGGCAGCTCGTCGGCGTACCGGTAGCCCGGCCCGCCCTCGCCGGTGCCGGACGGGTCACCGCACTGCAGCACCTTCAACGTCGGGTACGCGGTGAGCCGGTGGCAGTGCGTCCGGTCGTAGAACTTGTGCCGGGCCAGGTGCAGGAAGCTCTGCACGGTGCACGGGGCCTGCTCGCGGTCGAGGGTCAGCCCGATCGGCCCCTGGTTGGTCCGCAGTCGGTGCGGGACACCTGCCGGACGCTAGTGCGGTTTCCACTAACTTTCACCGGGTGTCCGGTGGGTGTTGTGGATCCTCGCTTTTTGGGCGAGCGA
>NZ_JBEXLR010000134.1:0-14562 GCF_040610095.1 Micromonospora sp. NPDC004540 | reverse complement strand
GCCCGCCACGACGGCGGCAGCGCGCCGGCCCGCTCCGGCTCGTCGGCGGCCGGCGCGCCCGGCCGGCGCAGCGCGACGTCGGCGCCGTGGCGGAGCGCGGCGGCGCACCGCCGGAGCGCGCCCGCCAGGTCGGCGTCCCCGCTTCCCGGCAGGTCCGGCCGGGACGTGAGGGACTCGGCGACCGCGAACACCTGCTGGGCGGCCGCCGCCGCGTCCCGCCAGGCCCGGTCCCGGCGGCCGGCACCCGTCGGGCGTGCCGTCACCGGCAGTCGGGACATCCGCACCTGGTCGAGCGCGTGTGCCGCCCGAGCCTGCCGCCGGGCCGCCGCCTCCACCGAGCCGGGCCGCGCCACCAGCACGTCGGCCAGGGCGTCGACGAGGTCCGCGAGGTCGCCCGCCGCCGCGGCGAGCCGCGCCGGGAAGGTGACCGGCGCCGGATCCCGCCAGAGCGTCACCTCGGCGAGCGCGACCAGGACGACGCCCAGCGTGACGCCGGCCAGCCGGGCCGGGAGGGTGTCCGGCTGGTACGGCGGGAAGCAGGCCAGGATGTAGAAGAGTTGGAGCGCGTTGGCCAGCCCGACCAGGCGTGGCCCGCCGACGCCCGCGAAGGCCACCGCGAACCCGACGGCGAGCATCCCGGCGGCCGCCGCCGCGGTGCTGACCGCCAGCACGGTGCCGATCGCCACGAGCGACCAGGCCACCGGCAGGGCCGCCAGCAGGGTGCGCGCGCGCACCGCGGGCGGCCCCGGCAGTTGGGCGAAACTGCCGGTGGCGACCGTGCCGAACAGGGCGTACGTGGCGAGGGTGATGTTGCCGAGGCCGTAGCGGCAGCCGTAGAAGGTGAGCGAGGCGACGACGGTCAGCCGGGCCGCCCGACGGATGAGGCGGTAGCCCGGGTCCCGGCGGCGCAGCCGATCCCGCAACTCCTCGCCGGGCCGTCGACGCATGCCCACACCGCTCCCCATCAGGTCTGCCCAGGGGCGGCGGGCCGTCTGCTCCGGGACTCTATCCGGTCGGGGGCGGTGGCGTTCCCCGGATGCGGCGACGGGTTCGTCTCCCGCCCGGTCGGTGTCCGCGATCGGGAGGCTCCCCGTCCCCGGCGCGCCTAGGCTGCCCGGTAGGCGAGGTGGGGGAGCGGCGGATGACGCGGGTGGCGGTGCTCGGGCTCGGCGGCATGGGTGCGCCGATGGCGGCTAACCTCGTCCGGGCCGGGTTGACGACGGTGGTGTGGAACCGGCACCCGGAGCCGGCCCGGGCGCTCGGCGACCAGGGCGCCGAGGTCGCCGCGGACCCGGCCGACGCGGCGCGCCGGGCCGACGTGGTGGTGACGATGGTGACCGATGCGGCCGCGGTGCGCGCGATCGCCGTCGACCAGGGGATGCTGGCCGCGCTGCCCGACGGGGCCGTCTGGGCGCAGATGAGCACCATCGGGGTGACCGAGACCGGGCGCCTGGCCGAACTGGTCGGCGCCGAACGCCCCGGGGTGGCCCTGGTGGACGCCCCGGTGGCCGGCAGCCGGGGCCCGGCCGAACAGGGCCGCCTCGTCGTCCTCGCCTCCGGCCCCGAGCAGGTGCGGGACCGGGTGGCGCCCGTCTTCGACGCGGTCGGGCAGCAGACCGTCTGGGTCGGGCCGGTGGGCGCCGGGTCGCGGCTGAAGCTGGTCAACAACCTGCTGCTCGCCTTCGTGAACGAGGGGCTCGCCGCGGCGGTCGCCCTCGGTGACGCGCTCGGCCTGGACCGCGCCACGGTGCACGGGGCCCTGCGGGGCAGCCCGCTGGTGTCGCCCTGGGCGGCCGACAAGCTGGACCGGATCGCCGGGGACGACTACACGGCGCAGTATTCCCTGGCCCTGGCGCTCAAGGACGTGGACCTCGCGCTGCGCGAGGTGCCGTCCGGCCGGTTCCCGGCCGCCGAGGCCCTGGCCGGCGAGTGGCGACGTGCGGTCGAGCAGGGCCTCGGCGGCGACGACCTCACGGTCGTGACCCGGGCCCTCGCCCCGGACGCGACGCGCTAGCCGGCCGGCACGGCTACAGCGGTCGGCCGTCCCAGCGGGCGAGCCCGGCCGCCGCCACCCGGCGGTCGACCGCCGCGCCGGCCGGGCCGTCGGTGGCCGCGACCCAGCCGGTGGTGATCAACAGGAGGGCCGCCGCGTAGGTGGTCATCACCAGCAGGTCCCGGCCGGCGAAGTCGGCGCCCGCCGCGCCCACGCCGATCAGCAGGTCGGAGACGAGGAACAGCGCGCCGCCGGCCGCCGTGCGCCGGGACACCCCGGCCGCGGCGGCGGCCATCAGGCACAGTGCCAGGCTGTAGCCGAGCACCGGGAGCCGCAGCGGACCCAGCGCGCTCCAGAGCAGCGCGTTCGCGCCGGCCCAGGTGAGCAGGTAGCCGACCGCCGCCGCCATCGGTGGCCGGCGGTGGCGCAGGAAGGCGGTGAGGAAGGCGATCTGGGTGACCAGGAAGCACCCCATGCCGGCCAGGAACGCGGCCTGTCCCGGCACGAGCAGGGCCACGTCCCCCGCGGTGGCGGCGACCAGGCCCACCGCCACCGGGTCCACCCGGCGTCGCCGGTCCCACAGGTACGCCAGCAGCAGCGGCGCCAGCAGCGGCTTGGCCAGCCACTGCGTCGGCGTGGAGTCGAGCGCGACCCCGACCAGCTCGACCAGGGCGACGACGCCGAACAGGGTCAGCCAGGGGCGCCTCACCGGGCCGGCTGCCAGCCGGGACGGCCGAAGAGGTAGCCGAGCCGGTGCCGCCACGAGGTGGCGTGCCTGACGTCGGACCAGATCGCGGCGAACTCGTGGGTGGCCACCCGCAGCGGGTTGTAGGTCTGGATGTTCTTGGTGAGCCCGTACCTGGCCGGGGCGCGCTCGGGCTCGAAGGAGCCGAAGAGCCGGTCCCAGACGATGAGGATGCCGCCGTAGTTGCGGTCCAGGTACTCGGCGTTCGAGCCGTGGTGCACGCGGTGGTGCGAGGGCGTGTTGAAGATGAACTCGATCGGGCGCGCCAGCACGCCCACCCGCTCGGTGTGCAGGAAGAACTGGTAGAGCAGGCTGATCGACTGCTGCAGGAAGATCATCCACGGCGGGATGCCGAGCAGCGCCAGGGGCAGCCAGAACGGCAGCGAGGTCATCGGGGTCCAGCTCTGCCGCAGCGCGGTGGAGAGGTTGTAGTAGACGCTGGAGTGGTGCACCACGTGGCTGGCCCAGAGCACCCGCACCTCGTGGTGCAGCCGGTGGAACCAGTAGTAGGCGAGGTCGTCGGCGAAGAAGACGAGCACCCAGGTCCACCAGTGGCCGGGGGAGAGGTGCACCGGCGCGACGGTCCACAGTGCGGCGTAGATGCCGACGGTGAGCAGCTTCCAGGGGAAGCCGATGATCTGGCTGCCCAGCCCCATCGAGAGGCTGGTGGTGGTGTCGCGCAGCTCGTAGCCGCGCTCGTCGTCGTCGGGGAGGAAGCGGTAGGAGACCGCCTCGATGATGATCAGGAGGAGGAACGCCGGGACGGCGTAGAGCACGGCGGGGATCATGCTCTGGCTTCCCTTCGGGTGGTGGGGGTGGTGGGGGTGGTGACCGGGGCGGTCAGCAGGGCCCGGGCGTGCCCGGCGGCTGCCGTGCCCTGGCCGGCCGCGATCGCGGCGGCGAGCCGGCGGTGGCCGGCGACGTCGAGCAGCTCGGCGGCCCGGGCGTCCGGGGGGACGTCGCCCACCGCGAAGGTGCCGGCCACCAGGCTGTTGAACGCCAGCAGGTAGGCGGTGTTGCCGCTGCCCCGGACGATCAGCCACCAGATCGCGATGTTGGCGTCGTGCATCTGGTCCAGGTCGGGGGCGAGCGTGCCGTACTCCTCGGCCGCGCGGACGAGCGCGGCGGTGACCTCCGGGTCCCCGCGCTCCGCGCAGAGCCGGGCCGCGTCGATCCCGACGCACGCCCGCATCTCCAGCATGTCGCGGACCAGCGTCTCGACCGGGAGTACATCACCCGAGCGGGCCAGCGACAGCGCCAGGTCCAGCCCGGCGTGCACCCGCCAGTCGAGCACCCGGGTGGCGCCGCCCTGGCTGACCCGGACCAGGCCGAGTTGCTGGAGCCGGCGCAGCGCCTCCCGGACGGCGTGCCGGTTCACCGCGAACGCGGTGGCCAGCTCCCGCTCGCCGGGCAGCGTGTCCTCCGGCTGGTAGCGACCGCTGACGATGGCGTCGCGGAGCTGGCCGAAGACGTGGTCGGAGACCGAGGCGCGGGGGACCGGGGCGAAGGTCATGGGCAGCAGTGTGGTCCCGGACACATCAACTCGTCAACTGGTTGGACCAGACGGGTTTTCCGACGACGGCATCAACGACCGACAATGACGCGGGCGCTGCTCACCACGCAGACGCTGGTCCCGCCGGCGGTCCTCGCCCTGCTCGGCGACGCGTTGGAGCTACCGCCGGTGGTCACGGGGTCCGGGGCGGTGGCGGCCGGCGTCCTCGGCGCGACCGCCGGCATGCTGGGCGGCCGCCACCGGTCCGGCCGGCCGGTGCCGCCACCGTCACGCCTCGTATCCTTTCCGGCGGAAGACCCCGCGAACTGGTGGAAGGGAGTCGGTGTGAGCGACCGGGTAGAGACGTTGGAGTTCCAGGCCGAGGCCCGTCAGCTGCTCCAGCTGATGGTGCACTCGATCTACTCGAACAAGGACGTCTTCCTGCGCGAACTGATCTCGAACGCCTCCGACGCGCTGGACAAGCTGCGCCTGGAGTCGCTGGTCGACAAGGACCTCCAGGTCGACACCGCCGACCTGCACATCGGGATCGAGGTCGACCGGGACGCCCGCACGCTGACCGTGCGGGACAACGGGATCGGCATGTCCCGCGACGAGGTGGTCGGGCTGATCGGCACGATCGCCAAGTCCGGCACCGCCGAACTGCTGCGCACGCTGCGCGAGGCGAAGGACGCCGCGGCCTCGCAGGAGCTGATCGGTCAGTTCGGCGTCGGCTTCTACGCCACCTTCATGGTCGCCGACCGGGTGACCCTGCTGACCCGCCGCGCCGGGCAGGCCGGTGGCACCCGGTGGGAGTCCACCGGCGAGGGCACCTACTCGGTCGAGACGGTCGACGACGCGCCGCAGGGCACCTCGGTCACCCTGCACCTCAAGCCGGCCGACGCCGAGGACAACCTGCACGACTACACGGCCGAGTGGACCATCCGCGAGATCGTCAAGCGCTACTCCGACTTCATCGCCTGGCCGATCCGGATGACCGTGGAGAAGCCCGGCGAGGACGGCGCCACCACCCGCGAGGAGCAGACGCTCAACTCGATGAAGGCGCTCTGGGCGCGCGCCCGGGACGAGGTCGACGAGGCCGAGTACAAGGAGTTCTACCGGCACGTCGCGCATGACTGGGCCGACCCGCTCGAGACCATCCACATGCGCGGCGAGGGCACCTTCGAGTACGAGGCGCTGCTCTTCCTGCCCTCGCACGCCCCGCTCGACCTTTTCTCCCCGCAGGGCCGCCGCGGCGTGCAGCTCTACGTCAAGCGCGTGTTCATCATGGACGACTGCGACGCGCTGATGCCCAACTACCTGCGCTTCGTCAAGGGCGTGGTGGACGCGCACGACCTGTCGTTGAACATCTCCCGGGAGATCCTTCAGCAGGACCGGCAGATCCGCGCCGTGCGCCGCCGCCTGGTCAAGAAGGTCCTCGCCACCCTGAAGGACCTCTCCGCCGAGGCGTACCGCACCTTCTGGGGCGAGTTCGGCGCGGTGGTCAAGGAGGGCCTGCTGGAGGACCCGGACAACACCGAGGCCCTGCTGGACCTGGTCCGGGCGGCCAGCACCCACGACCCCGCCGAGCTGACCACGCTGCGCGACTACGTCGAGCGCATGAAGGACGGCCAGACCGAGATCTACTACGCCACCGGCGAGAACCGGGCCACCATCGAGAACTCCCCGCACCTGGAGGCGTTCCGCGCCAAGGGCTACGAGGTGCTGATCCTCACCGACCCGGTCGACGAGGTGTGGGTCGAGCGTGTCGGCGCGTACGACGGGAAGACCCTGCGCTCGGTCGCCAAGGGCCAGGTCGACCTGGAGACCGACGAGGAGCGGGAGAAGGCCGAGGCCGAGCGGGAGGAGTACGCCGGCCTGCTCACCTGGATGACCGGCGCGCTGGCCGACAGCGTCAAGGAGGTCCGGCTCTCGACCCGGCTCACCACCTCGCCGGCCTGTGTGGTGGGCGACGCGCACGACATGACGCCCACGCTGGAGAAGATGTACCGGGCCATGGGGCAGGAGGTGCCCCGGGTCAAGCGGATCCTGGAGCTGAACCCGACGCACCCCCTGGTCACCGGCCTGCGCAAGGCGCACGAGCAGGGCGCCGACGGCACCGCCCTGACCGAGACCGCCGAGCTGCTGCACGGCATGGCGCTGCTGGCCGAGGGGGGCGAGCTGGCCGACCCGGCCCGGTTCACCCGGATCCTCGCCGACCGGCTCGCCCGGAACCTCTAGTCGGCGCCCACCGGCCGTCGCCCGGGTGGCGACGGCCGGCGGCCCGGACGGACCGGCCGCCGGTCCGTGGCAGTCCTGCCACGTCCCGGCGGCCGGTCAGCCGTGGATCAGCCGGTCCAGGTGTGCCGCCTCATCCGGCGACGGCCCGCGCATCCCGCTGCGGAGCAGCCGCCACCGGGTCGTCGCGCCATCGGGGCCGGTGAGTTCACCGTGCCCCAGCGCCCGGTCGATGTCCCGCCGCACCCGCGGTTCGAGGTGCGGCTCGGTGGCGAAGAGGATGCGCAGGCGCAGCTCGTCGCCGATCCGCTCCACAGCGGTGTGGTGGGCCGCCACCGGGCAGGGCGGCTCGTGCTCCCAGTGCCCGCAGAGCGCCACGGTGACCGCCGCGCCGGGCGCGCCGGCGTCGGCGTCCGGCGCCATGGCCAGGACGGCGTGGTGGGCGTACCCCTGTCGCATCCCGTCATTGTGGCGCGAGGCGGCGACGGATCACGGCAGGCCCGGGTAGAGGGCGGCGACGCCGCCGGAGAGGCCGGCGAGGACCTGGCGGGAGGTCTCGTCGGCGACGATCTCGTACCGGTCGGCCTCGATCCCGTCGACAGCGAGCCGGGCGATCTCGGCCGGGTCGGACTTCGGCGCGGTGACGTGCGCCGCCATGTCGGTGTCCATGTAGCCGACGTGCAGGCCGGCGACGCGGACGCCCCGCTCGGCGAGCTGCGTGCGGAGCGCGTTGGTCATCGACCACTCGGCCGCCTTGGCCGCGCCGTAGGCGCCGACCTGCGGGAACGTGATCCAGGACAGCGCGGAGAGGATGTTCAGCACGGTCCCGCCACCGTTGGCGGCGATCCTCGGCGCGAAGGCCCGCACCACGGACAGCGTGCCGAGGTAGTGGGTCTCCAGCTCCCGCCGGATCTCCGCCAGGTCACCGTCGAGCAGGTCCGCCCCGGTGCTCACGCCGGCGTTGTTGACCAGGAGCGTGACGTCGCCGGCCAGCTCCGCAGCGGCGGCCACCGAGGCCGGGTCGGTGATGTCGAGGCGCACCGGGACGGCGCCCGGCAGTTCGACGGTGTCCGGGTTGCGGGCGCCGGCGTAGACGGTGGCGCCTCGGGCCAGCAGCTCGGCCGCGAGGTGCCGGCCGAAGCCCCGGTTGGCCCCGGTGACAAGCGCAGTGCTTCCAGCGATCTTCATGATGGTGCTCCTGAGAGTGGGAAGGGTGGGTCGTCAGGACGGCAGCAGGCCCGGCCCGGGCAGCAGGTCCACCTGGTCGGCCGGCACGTCGTGGCCGGCCGCGCAGCGCAGCGCCACGTGCACCGCCGCGCCGCAGTCGTGGTGGGCCAGCCGGACCGACGGCTCCTCGACGGCGTACGCGTCGCCCCACTCGCGCAGGGCGGCGAGCACCGGCAGCAGGTCGCGCCCCTTGGCGGTGAGTACGTACTCGTCGCGGGTGCGCTGCCCGGGCTCCCGGTAGGGCCGCCGGTCGAGCAGCCCGTCGGCGACGAGTTGCTTGAGCCGGGTGGCGGCCACCGGCTCGCTGACGCCGACGCGGCGGGCGAAGTCGTCGAAGCGCCGGGTGCCGAACGAGGCCTCGCGCAGCAGGAGCAGCGTGGTGCGGTTGCCGACCACCTCGAGCGCCCGGGCGATCGAGCAGTTGGCGGTGGACCAGAAGTCGCGCTGCGCGAGGAAGTCCGTCATGGGGCCGACGCTACCCGGCTGACTTAGGAAGCCCAAAGTCAGCTATCTCACGCCCGGCCCGGGAATATCCGCCTCAGAGCTGGCCGGCGTAGAAGCCGTGCCGGGCGAGCGGCTCGACGATCTCCCGCTCCTCGTACGACAGGTGCGACAGCAGGGTGTCGGTGAGCAGGTCCACCGCCGCCTGGAGCTCGGTGAAGTCGCCCGGCTGCCGGATCAGGTCCACTAGCGCCCGGTCGACGCTCTCCACCACCCCGTGGATCACCACGTGCTCCTCCTCCAGGCGATCCAGCACCGCCGCCAGCCCCGCGTCGGCGCGGCGCAGGTGCGGGAAGATCGAGGCGTCCTCCAGGCCGTGGTGCTGGGTCACCGCCGTGCAGTACGCCGCACAGTAGGCCCCGAGCGTCCAGTTGTTCTGCCGCATGGTCATCTCGTTCAGCACCGCCCGGGCGGCGCCCGGGGCGACCGCACCGCGCTTGACCTGTTCCAGCAGGTCACGCACCTGGGCCAGCTCCTGGCGCAGGTGGTCGTGCACGTCCACGAGGTGCTGCCCGGCGGCCTGCCCCCGGGGCGTGTAGAGGTGCCCGGCCGGTGCGGGTGGCGCCGCCGGCCGGGTGGACTCGTCCCAGAGCCGGCGCGCGCTCAGCCGTACCCCCCGATCGGGGGTGGCGGAGACCGCGAGCGCGGTCGAGCCGCCGGCCTCGACGGCGGCCTGCTGCTCCTCGACGGCGTGGGCGCGGCTGCCCGGCGTGGTGCGCTCGGCGGCGACCAGCTCGCGGACCGCGGGCGCCACCTCCTGGGCGAAGAGCTGGATGGCCCGCGGCTCGTCGCTGCCGAGGATGAACGTGGCGATGCCGTGGTCCAGGGCGAGCCCGGCCAGCTCCTCCACCCACTGCTCGGGCGGGCCGTCCAGGAAGCCGGCGGACGACCGGGCGAAGGTGCCGGTGACGTTGAGCAGCCGGCGCACCGCGCCCGGGTTCCGTCCGGCCTCCTCGGCGGCCTCGTCGATGAGCGCGTTCAACGCCGGCAGCTCCGCCGGCCCCTTCGGCAGGTAGGCCAGCGACGGCAGCCAGCCGTCCGCCGCGCGGCCGACCAGCCGCAGCATCCTCGGCTTGTACGCGCCCACCCAGATGTCGACCGGGTGCGCCGGGGCCGGCCCGCGCTTCGCCCCGACCACCCGGTAGTGCTCGCCCTCGACCCGGATCATGCCGCGCCGTTCGGTGTCCCAGACCTCGCGGATCACCCGGATCGCCTCGTCGAGGGCGTCCACGGCAGCGCCGGGGGAGAGCCGCCGCCCGCCGATCGCCTCGATCGCCTCCCAGAAGGCGCCGGCGCCGAGCCCCAGCTCGACCCGGCCGCCGGTGAGGAGGTCCAGGCTGGCCACGCTGCGGGCCAGCACCACGGGCTGGCGCAGCGGCAGGTTGAGCACGTTCCCGGCCAGCGTGATGCGACTGGTGGCCGCGGCCACGAACGACATCAGCGTCCAGGTGTCCAGGAATCCCGGCTGGTAGGGGTGGTCCTGGAAGGTGACCAGGTCCAGGCCGACCTGCTCGCAGAGCTTGGCCCGCGCCACCACCTGCTCGGGCCGGCCGGCCGTGGGGGTGAGGAAGCCGCCGAAGGCCAGCTCGTGTCCGTGGTCGCTCATGCCTCGCCACCTCTTGCCGATCTTGCGGGAACCCTGCCACGGTAGCCCCCGCCGCAGCCGGCCCGCCCGGCGGTTCCGGAACCGGAAGGGATTGCTCACAGTCGATGCGGCGCTGGTCCAGCAGATCGGCCAGGCCGTCGCCGAGGAGATCACCGGCACCGGTGTGGACTGGAACTTCGCCCCCTGCCTCTGCGTGGCCCGCAACGACCGGTGGGGCCGCACCTACGAGTCGTTCGGCGACACCCCCGACCTGCCGGCGAGTATGTCCACCCTGGTCACCGGCCTCCAGGGCCCCACCCTGGGTGGGCCCACGTCGGTGCTCGCCGCCGCCAAGCACTACCTCGGCGACGGCGGCACCACCGGCGGCGACGACCAGGGCGACACCCAGCTCAGCGAGGCCGACCTGCGCGCCATCCACCTGCCCCCGTTCCAGGCCGCGGTGCAGCGCGGCGTCGGCTCGGTGATGGTCTCCACAGCAGCTGGAACGGCGTGAAGCTGCACGGCCACCGCTACCTGATCACCGACGTCCTCAAGGGGGAGTTGGGCTTCTCCGGCTTCGTGGTCTCCGACTGGAACGGCATCGACCAGATCGACGGCGCCACCGGCTTCACCGCCGCCGAGGTCAGCGCCGCCGTCAACGCCGGCATCGACGACGCCAACCGGCGCGTCCTCACCAAGAAGTTCGAGCTGGGGCTCTTCGAGCGGCCGTACACCGACCCGAGCTGGACCCCGACAGTGGGCGGCGCGGCGCACTGGCCCGCCAGGCCGTGCGCCAGTCCCCGGTGCTGCTCAAGAACGACGGTGGCGTGCTGCCGCTGGCCCGGGACAACAACAAGATCTTCGTGGCCGGGAAGAACGCCGACAACATCGGCAACCAGAGCGGCGGGTGGACCATCTCCTGGCAGGGCTCGCCGTCACCCCCGGCACCACCGTCCTCCAGGGCATCCGCGCCGCGGTCGGTCCGACCACGACGGTCACCTACAACCAGCGTGGCACCGGCATCGACAAGACCTACCGGGCGGCGATCGCGGTGGTCGGCGAGACACCGTACGCCGAGGGGTCCCGCTCTTCCCGCAGGGATACGGCCTGACCTACTGAGCCGTGCCTCATTAAGCCCCTTTCGGACGGTGCGCAACTCGAACGGGGCCGCCTTCGCTCGGCCGGGTGAAGAACTTCATAAGAAGTGGGCGATCGGCGCAAACCGTCCCTAACGTCGTACCCGTTCGCGATCGCGGACACCACGGGCCGGCAACGCCTAATCCCGCCGCCGGCCCGGTGGTACCTGGACCTCGGGCGGGAGCGGGGGACCCACGCGTTCCTCGGTGCACGACACCTCGGGGTGAAGCCGCCTGCGGCGGCCGGGCTCCTCGGCCCGAACCCGACAGCTCACCTCGTCGGCGTGGAGGAAACCACACATGGCAACTGAACACGTCGCCCGTCACCGACGGACCGCGCAGCGTCGCACCGCCGTCGGAGCGCTCGTCGTCGGCGCGGCCACCGGCGCCGCCGCCCTTCTCGGCCCGGCCGCGCCGGCCAGCGCCGCCAGCGTCAACTGGGACGCCATCGCCCAGTGCGAGTCCGGCGGCAACTGGCACATCAACACCGGCAACGGCTACTACGGCGGGCTCCAGTTCTCCCGGAGCACCTGGAACGGCTACGGCGGCCAGAAGTACGCCAGCCGCGCCGACCTGGCCAGCCGCGGCGAGCAGATCGCCATCGCCGAGAAGGTCCTCGACGGGCAGGGCATCGGCGCCTGGCCGGTCTGCGGCAAGAAGGGCGGCTCCACCAAGAAGTACGCCAGCCGGGACTCGGGCTCGACGAAGTCCCCGAAGAGGGCCACCTCGCCCACGAAGAAGAAGGCCACCTCGGAGCGGTCGTCGCGCGGCGACCGGCCGACCACCCGCAGCGAGCGGCGCACCACGCCGAGCACCGGCGGCGCCGGCAGCTATGTGGTGCGGCCCGGGGACACCCTCTCCGAGATCGCCGACGCGAAGCACGTCGCCGGCGGTTGGCACGCCCTTTACGAGCGCAACAAGGGCGTGGTCGGCGACAACCCGGGCCTGATCTTCCCGGGCCAGCGGCTGCGCCTGCGCTGACGCCACCCCGGTGCACCGCACCACGAACGCCCGGCCGGGGTTCCTGGCCGGGCGTTCGACGTTCTGCGGCCGGTGTGGACCACTGTCGCGTCGGGGCCGGTTGCTATCGTCACGGTGCTCGGAAAGACGTGAAGAAAGCGCGGATATGACCAACGACTCGTTCTCCGCGGCCGCGAGCCTCGACGAGCTGCTGACCAGGACGCAGCAGGCGCTCTCCGCGATGCGGTCCCGAAGCGCCGAGCACGCCGACGGTGCGCCGGCCGAGCTGCTCCGGGCCGAGGGCGCCGCGGCCGGCGGCCAGGTCCGTGCCGTCGCCGTCCAGGGTGGCCGGCTGGAGTCGGTCACGGTCGACCCGGCGTTGGCCGGGGAGTCCTTCGAGACCGTCTGCGGGCACCTGGTGGTGGCCGTGAACGCCGCCCTCGCCGAGCTGGACGCCCGGGTCAGCGCGTCGGCCCGGGCGGACGTGGACGCCCTCGCCGCGCGGCTCGGCGGCCTTCCGGAGCAGTCCGCGCGGGACATGGAGCGGTTCAGCCGGGCGATGGAGGGCGTCGCGGCCCGGATCCGCCGCGACGGCGCCGGCTCCGGCGCGGCCCGCCCGGCCTGACCGCCGTCCGCTGGTGACCCCCGGTCGGCGGCGGGCCTACGGCGGGAACGACGAAGCGGCCGGCCGTCGGGAGGACGACGACCGGCCGCTTCGGGGTGCTCAGCTCAGCGTGACCGCCGTGTCGTCGACGACGAAGGAGGTCTGCAGGGAGCTGTCCTCCACGCCGCTGAACGAGATGGTGGCGGTGGTGCCGGCCAGCGACGAGATGTCGAAGGACCGCTGGACGTAGCCGGTGGCCTTGTTGAGGTTGGAGTAGGTCGCCAGCGTGGTGCTGCCCGCCTTCACGGTCAGCTTGTCGTAGGCGGTGGTCGTGGTCGACTCCGCGCTGTCGATGTGCAGCCAGAAGCTCAGCGTCGCCCGGCAGCCGGCGGGGATCGTCACCGACTGGGTGAGGGTGTCGGTGTGCGTCGAGCCGTAGCCGTCGAGCCAGGCCTTGTAGGAGCCGCCGTGGGCGGCCTGGGCGGTGTCGTTCGTGATGACGCCCGAGCTGGCGGTCCAGCTCACGTTGCCGGACTCGAAGCCGGGGTTGGCCAGCTTGTTGCCGGTGCAGCTGCCCGACGGCGGGGTGGTCGTGGTGGTCGGCGTCGGGGTGGTGCCGGTGCAGGTCGCCTCACCGGTCTGCGCCGGCACGCTGATGGCGTTCCAGGCGGCCTTGACCGCGTTGAACTCGGTGCAGCTGGTCGGGTAGAGGTTCTTCGCCGCCTGCAGCGTCCAGACCCGGTACTTCAGGTACGACGACGACGAGGTCTTCAGCAGCATGGCGTTGTACATGATCTTCATGGCCTTCTGGATGCCCAGGCCGGTCACGCTGCTGCCGTTGCAGGTGGAGCTGGCGGGCTGGCCGTTGGTCGGGCTGCTGCCGTTGGCCAGCAGGTAGAACCAGTGGTTGCCCGGGCCGGCCGCGGCGTGCACCTCGGTGCCGGGGATGCTGCTGGAGTAGCAGTTCGGGTCGCCCAGCGCCGACGGGTTGTACATGTTGCGGATCGGGCCGCTGCCCACCAGGTTGACCTTCTCGCCGACGAGGAAGTCGGGAGCGTCGTAGCTGGACGGCTCGTTGGCGAACCACTCGGTGGCCGCGCCGAAGGTGTCGGCGACGAACTCCTGGGTGCCCGCGCCGGAGATGCCACCCGGGGTGTGGTCGTCGATGCCGTGGCCGATCTCGTGGGCCACGACGTCGAGCGAGCCGATCCACTGGCCCGAGGTGTTCTTGCCGATCTGGACCTGGGTGCCGTCGTAGTAGGCGTTCTGGTCGTTCAGGCCGACCCGGATCGGCCAGTAGCCGCCGTTGCCGTCGGCGCCGTTGCGGCCCAGCCACTGCGCGAGCATCTTTTGCTCGGTCTGCGCGGCGAACAGCGCGTCGACGCAGCCGGTCTCCTTGTTGGTGGCGGTGCCGTTGCCCCAAACGTCGTCGGAACCGCTGAACGTCGTGTTGGTCGCGGCGTCCTGGCAGCTCAGGTTGGTGACGGTCGGGTCCTTCATGGAGTACGTGGTGCCGGACTGCGTGGTGTTCAGGGTCAGCGGGCTGGGCCCGTTCCACGCGCCGGTGCCGGTGCCGTGCACGACGTGCTCCTGCGTGCGCAGCACCGCGCCGGTGCGGGCGTCGACGTCGACGGTGAGCCGGCTCGGGCCCTCGGCGCCGGTGCCGCGCACCGTGGTCTCCCAGGCCAGCGCCGGCTGGGCGCCGAGCGTGTAGACGACCAGGTTGGTGCCCTCGACGGTGCTGACCGTCCTGAGCTGGGCGCGCGCGGTCTTCGCCGCGGCGGCCGAGGTCAGCTTCGGCGTGGTGGCGAGGCTGCCGATGGCCTGCTGCTGCGCTACGGAGGCGTACTTCAGGTTGCCGGCCGCGTCGGTGGCCAGCACGAAGTCACCGCCGACCACGGGCAGGCCCTTGTAGGTGCGCTCGTAGGGCACGTACTGGGTGCCCTCGGAGGAGATGACCGGCTTCTGCACGAACGCGTCGTCCGAGCTTGGGCATGATCCTGATCACCCACGACCTCGGCGTGGTCGCCGACGTCGCGGACCGGATCGCGGTCATGTACGCCGGCCGGATCGTCGAGGAAGCC
>NZ_JBEXLR010000133.1:0-14733 GCF_040610095.1 Micromonospora sp. NPDC004540 | reverse complement strand
CGGCGCCCCGCTGCTCGCCTTCCTGGTCCGCCGCGCCAAGGTGGTGACCGCATGACCACCTCATCCACCGCCCTGCCGGGGCGGTCCCTGCTGCGCCCCGGCGGCGCCGCGACCGCGCCACCGCCTGCGGGTCGGCGCGGTGCTGGCCGGCATCGCCGCCACCGCCACCGCCGGGGCCGCGTTCGCCGCGGTGAGCCTCGACGGGAGCCCGGAACCGGCGGCGCCGCCCGCGCCGACCACCGCCGGCAGCACCGGCACGAGCGGGTCCGACACGCCGACGCGGCCCGGGGACGCCACCCCGACCGCCGGGCCGTCCGGTGGGGTCCCGTCCGCCGCGCCGACCTCCGGGGGCCCGGGCCGGCCAGCGAGCGCCGGAAAGCTCGCCGGGCTGTGCCGCTCCTACCTGTCGAAGTCCGACCGGCAGCGGGCCCGGGCGCTGGAGACCCCGGCCTTCGCCGACCTGGTCTCCGCCGCCGGCGGCGCCGACCGGGTCGAGGGCTACTGCCTGGCCCTGGTGCCGGAGAAGTCCCCGGAGACCACGCCGAAGCCGTCGGCCGACGCCAGCGAGGCGACGCCGTCCGCGAACGCCACGCCGGCGCGCCGGACCGGAAAGCCGACCGCCACCCCGGCGGAACGGACCGGGAAGCCGACCGCCGCCCCGGGCCGCTGAGCGGCCCGGACTCGGCGGCAACCGGATTCCGGACAAAAATTCATCTCCTCGGGCGAGCGAATTCCGTCTGCTAGACAGAAGATGGTGGGACCCGCGGACGCCCGGCCGGGGCGCCCCGGCCGACAGCGTGGTCGCCCACCCGGGGAGAGGAGTCGTCTCTTGGTGATGTCGCCGGAGCTGGACCGGACGACCGTCCTGCGGGACGAGGCGGAGGCCCACGGGCACATCGCCAGGATCTGCTTCAAGACCGGGCCACCCACCCTGACCGGTGTCGAGCTGGAATGGACGGTGCACGACGCCGCGGACCCGACCCGCCCGGTCGACCGCGAACGACTGCGCCGGGCGCTGGGACGGCACAGCCCCGTCACCCTCGACCCCACCAGCCCGGCCGCCGGGCTCCGGCGCGGTGGCACCGTGACCGTGGAGCCGGGCGGGCAGGTGGAGATCTCCTCCGCGCCGCGACCGTCGGTCGCCGCGCTCATCCTGGCCACCGAGGCCGACCTCGCCGAGCTGCGGGCCCTCCTGGACGCCGCCGGCCTCGTGCTGGGCCGCACCGGCATGGACCCCTGGCGCCCCCCGCGCCCCGTCGTGGAGACCCCGCGCTACCGGGCCATGCGCGACGTCCTCGACCGGCACGGGCCGGCCGGCCGGGCCATGATGTACAGCACCGCCGGGCTCCAGGTCTGCCTGGACGCGGGCGAGCCGGACCGGCTGGCCGAGCGGTGGGCCGCCGCGCACGCCGTCGGGCCGCCGCTGCTGGCCGCTTTCGCCACCGCCGACCGGCACGCCGGCCGCCGCACCGGCTGGGCCTCCACCCGGATGGCCGCCTGGCTGGCCATCGACCCGGCGCGCACCCGGCCGGTCTGGTCGCCGGCCCGCGCCGACCGCGATCCGGTCGCCGCCTGGGCCGGGTACGCGCTCGCCGCGCCGCTGCTCTGCCTCCGCGACGACGGGCCGGACTGGACCCCTCCTCCGGGCGTCACCTTCGCGGACTGGCTGGCCGGGGCGCTGCCGCACCCGCCGACCACCGACGACCTGGAATACCACCTCAGCACGCTCTTCCCGCCGGTCCGCCCGCGCGGCTATCTCGAGATCCGCTATCTGGACACCCAGCCCGGCCGGGACTGGACGGTGCCGCTGGCGGTGCTGGCCGCGCTCTTCGCCGACCCGGGCACCACCCGGGACGCGCTGGCCGTCGCCGCCCCGGTCGCCGACCGCTGGTCCGCGGCGGCCCGGCGCGGGCTGGCCGAGCGACCGCTGGCCACCGCCGCGGCGGCCCTGTTCGACCTGGCCCTGGCGGCCCTGCCCCGGCTGGACCTGCCGGCCGGCATCCACGACGAGACGAGTCGAGCGATCCGGCGGCGCCGCGCCGCCGCGGAGAGGGGAGACCGGTGACCACGACGGAACGGCCGGCCACGGACGGCGAGCAGTTGCGCAGCCGGATCGCGGCCGAGCTGGAGCGCACCCGCGCGCGGACCGCGCTGCTGACCGACGCGGTGGACGACGACGACCTGGTGCGGCAGCACTCCACGCTGATGTCCCCGCTGGTCTGGGACCTGGCGCACGTCGGCAACCAGGAGGAGCTGTGGCTGGTCCGCGACGTCGGCGGGCGCGAACCGGTGCGCCACGACATCGACGACCTGTACGACGCGTTCAAGCAACCCCGCAAGGACCGGCCGGCGCTGCCGCTGCTGCCGCCGGCCGAGGCGCGGGCCTACGTGCGCACCGTCCGGGACAAGGTCCACGACCTGCTGGACGGGATCCGGTTCACCGACCGGAAGCTGGTCGAGGACGGCTTCGCGTTCGGCATGATCGTCCAGCACGAGCAGCAGCACGACGAGACCATGCTCGCCACCCACCAGCTGCGCGCCGGCGGCCCGGTGCTGGGCGCCCCGCCGCCGCCCGAGCCGCGGGCCCGGGTCGGCGGCGAGGTGCTGGTGCCGGCCGGGCCGTTCACCATGGGCACCTCCACCGACCCGTGGGCGCTGGACAACGAGCGCCCCGCGCACACCGTCGACCTGCCGGCGTACGTCATCGACGCGGCGCCGGTCACCAACGGGCAGTACCGCGCCTTCATCGCCGACGGCGGCTACGACGAGCCGCGCTGGTGGAGCGGGGCCGGCTGGCGGCACCGGGTCGAGGCCGGGCTCAGCGCCCCGATGCACTGGCGGCGCGACGGGGACGGGTGGGCGTACCGGCGGTTCGGCCGCTGGTCCCCGGTGCGCGACGACGAGCCGGTGGTGCACGTCTGCTTCCACGAGGCGGAGGCGTATGCGGCGTGGGCCGGCAAACGGCTGCCGACCGAGGCGGAGTGGGAGAAGGCGGCCCGCTGGGACCCGGCGACCGGCCGGTCCCGCCGCCACCCGTGGGGCGACGCGGACCCGACCGGCGCGCAAGCGAACCTGGGGCAGCGGCACCTGTGGCCGGCGCCGGTGGGCGCGTACCCGGACGGTGCCTCCCCGCTGGGCGTGCACCAGCTCATCGGTGACGTCTGGGAGTGGACCTCGACCACCTTCCGGGGCCACCCGGGCTTCGTGGCGTTCCCCTACCGGGAATACTCGGAGGTCTTCTTCGGCGACGACTACCGGGTGCTGCGTGGCGGCTCGTTCGGCACCGACCGGTCGGCCTGCCGGGGCACCTTCCGCAACTGGGACTACCCGATCCGGCGGCAGATCTTCAGCGGCTTCCGCTGCGCCCGCGACGCCCGCCCCGAGGAGGCGGCGTGAGCGAGCGCAGCGAGCGAACCATTCGGCTCAGTCGGTCCGCGCGTCGCGCCGCCGCGCCGCGGAGCGGTGCGGCGGCGTGACCGGCGGTGCCGCCTGATGTGCCGCCACCTGGCCTACCTCGGTCCGCCGGTCAGCCTGCGCAGTTTGCTCCTCGACCCGCCGTACGGGCTGCTGCGGCAGTCGTGGGCGCCGCGCGACATGCGCGGCGGCGGCACGATCAACGCGGACGGCTTCGGCGTGGGCTGGTACCCGGACGACGGCGACCCGGTCCGCTACCGCCGGGCGCAGCCGCTGTGGAGCGACACCACCCTGCCGGAGCTGGCCGCCGTGACCGTCGTGGGCGCGGTGCTGGCCGCCGTCCGGTCCGCCACGGTCGGCATGCCGCTGCACGAGACGGCGGCCGCGCCGTTCGCCGAGGGCCGCTGGCTGTTCAGCCACAACGGGGTGGTCCGGGGCTGGCCCGACAGCCTGGTGCCGCTCGCCGCCGGGCTGCCCGTCCGCGACCTGCTGACCCTGGAGGTGCCGAGCGACTCGGCGCTGCTCTGGGCGCTGGTCCGGCACCGGTTGCGGGCCGGCGCGGCGCCCGGCGACGCGCTGGCCGAGACCGTCGCGGCGGTCTCCGCCGCCGCCCCCGGGTCGCGCCTCAATCTGCTGCTCACCGACGGCGCCACGGTGGCGGCCAGCGTGGCCGGGCACGCGCTGTCGGTCCGCCGCACCCCGGACTCGGTGCTGCTGGCCTCGGAGCCCTTCGACGACGACCCCGGCTGGCGGGCGGTGCCGGACGGCCGGCTGGTGGTGGCCACCGCCGCCGGGCTGGACAGCCGGGAGCTGACGGTCGCCTGACATCCCCTTTTCCCACACCGGTAGGAACAGGAAGGACTGCTGATGAGCGCGGAGCCACTGGAGATCCACCTGGAGGAGCAGGACCTCGGCCGCGGCCTGCGGGAGGACGTCCGGGTCGGGCTGTCCGCGACGCCGAAGTGGCTGCCACCGAAATGGTTCTACGACGCCCGGGGCAGCGAGCTGTTCGAGGAGATCACCCGGCTGCCGGAGTACTACCCGACCCGGGCCGAGCGGGCGGTGCTGGCCGCGCACGCCGACGACATCGCCGAGCTGACCGGGGCGAAGACCCTGATCGAGCTGGGCTCGGGGTCCTCGGAGAAGACCCGGCTGCTGCTCGACGCCTTCACCCGCCACGGCGACCTGGGCACCTTCGTCCCGCTGGACGTCTCGGTGAGCGCGCTGCGCGGGTCCACCGCGCAGATCGCCGCCGCGTACCCGGGGTTGCGGGTGCGGGGCATCGTCGGCGACTTCACCCGGCACCTGGACCGGCTGCCCACCGGCGGCCGGCGGCTGGTGCTGTTCCTCGGCGGGACCATCGGCAACCTGCTGCCGCTGGACCGGGCCGAGTTCCTCACCGCGACGCGCGCGGCCCTGGAGCCCGGCGACTGGCTGCTCGTCGGCACCGACCTGGTCAAGGATCCGGCGGTGATCGTCCCCGCCTACGACGACGCGGCCGGGGTGACGGCCGAGTTCAACCGCAACGTGCTGCGCGTGATCAACCGGGAGCTGGGGGCGGACTTCGACCCGGAGGCGTTCCGGCACGTGGCGGTCTGGGACCCGGAGCACGAGTGGATCGAGATGCGGCTGCGGGCCGAGCGTCCGGTCCGGGTGCGCGTGCTCGACCTGGACGTCGAGTTCGCCGCCGGCGAGGACCTGCGGACCGAGGTCTCGGCCAAGTTCCGCCCGGAGGGGATCGCCCGGGAACTGGCCGCGGCCGGCTTCGTCCGGCAGGCGTTCTGGACCGACCCGGACGGGCTCTTCGGGGTCAGCCTGGCCCGGGCCGACTGAGCCGCCGGGGCGCCGCGGGTGAGCCTGTTCACCCGCGGCCGCCCACCTGCTGGTGATCGGCTAGGCTGGGCGGCGCGAAGGGGAGTAGCCCCCAATGTCGTGGTCGACATACTGATGCGCTCCGCATCCGGCCACGCGGCCCCGGTCTCCGGGGCGGGCGAGACCTTCGACTCAGGCTGTCGCAGCCGGGTCGAGGGCGCCCCACACCTCCTCCCGGCTTGATCGGGAAGGTTCACATGGACGGTTTCCTCGTCGCGCTGGTGATCAGCTTCGGCGTCATCTTCGTCGCCGAGCTGGGCGACAAGTCCCAGCTCATGGCCCTGACGTTCGCCACGCGGTTCAAGCCCGTGCCGGTGCTCATCGGCATCACCGTCGCCACCGCGATCGTGCACCTGGCCTCGGTCGCCATCGGGTACGGCCTCAACGCGGCGCTGCCCACCGGCTGGATCTCGCTCGTCGCAGGACTGGCGTTCCTCGGCTTCGGCGCGTGGACGCTGCGCGGCGACAAGCTGACCGAGGAGGAGAAGCGGAAGGCGGAGAAGAGCAGCCGCAACGCGATCGTCGCCGTCGGTGTGGCGTTCTTCCTCGCCGAACTGGGCGACAAGACCATGCTGGCCACCATCACCCTGGCCACCAAGTACGGCTGGTTCGGCACCTGGCTCGGCTCGACGCTCGGCATGGTCGCCGCCGACGCCCTGGCGATCCTGGTGGGCCGCCTGCTCGGCCGGCACCTGCCGGAGAAGGCCATCCGGTACGGCGCGGCCGTGCTCTTCGCCATCTGCGGCCTCTGGCTGGTCTTCGAGGCGGTCGCCGAGCTCGCCTGACTCCGTTCCGCCGTCGCGGCCGGTGACCGGTCGCGGCGGCGGAATCCCGGTTCCGGATGATCGTGGACGGCGTCCCTGGGTATGAACATCTGGGCCGCGCCGGGGCGGAGTGACCACCGCCGGGCGGGTGCCACGGGAGCAGATGGGACGACCGGGAGGTTCCGCGCATGAGCAGACACGACGAGCCCAACGAGTTCGGTTTCGCCGGGGAGGGCACCGCTCCGGAGCCTCCGCCCGGCGCGCGCTCGGACGAGCAGGACCGGGCCGAGGAGGTCGCGGTGCCGGGCGACGACCTTCTCGACCCGTACGCCGACGCGGTGGAGGAGGAGACCGACGGGACGGAGGAGGAGAAGGCCCGCCGCCGGCGGTGACCCCGGGCGGCGTGCCGGGCCGGTTGCCGCGCTACGCGGTCTCGTCCTGGTAGACGTCCGGCACGCCGTCGCCGTCGCTGTCCCGGCTCTCCCGTTCGGAGATCCGCCGGTAGACCCGGTTGCGCCGGATCAGCACCGTCGAGGCCAGCCCGGCCGAGACCAGCGAGCCGAGCAGCACGGCGGCCTTCACGCGCTCGTCCTCGGGGCTGCCCGGCCCGAACGCCAACTCGCCGATGAGCAGCGACACGGTGAAGCCGATGCCGGCCAGCAGGGCCAGCCCGGCCAGGTCTGCCCAGGTGATCTCCTCGTCGAGTTCCGCGCTGGTGAACCGGGCGAGCAGGAACGTGGAGCCGAACACCCCGACGGCCTTGCCGAGCACCAGCCCGGCGGCCACCCCGAGCACCACCGGATCGGTGAGGACCCCGGCCAGGTCGACGTCGACCAGGGTCACCCCGGCGGCGAAGAACGCGAACACCGGCACCGCGAGGCCCGCCGAGACGGGCCGCCACCGGTGCTCCAGCCGCTCGGCCAGCCCCGGCCCGCCGCCTCCGGCGGCGAACACGGGCACGGTGAAGCCGAGCAGCACCCCGGCCACCGTGGCGTGCACGCCGGAGGCGTGCACCAGCGCCCAGGCGGTCACCGCGAGCGGGAGCAGCGCCCACCACCAGGTGTGCCGGCGCCGCACCAGCAGCGCGAAGGCGGCGATCGGCAGCAGCGCGGCGAGCAGCGGCAGCGGGTGGAAGTCGGCGGTGTAGAAGACCGCGATGATGATGATCGCGAAGAGGTCGTCGACCACCGCGAGGGTGAGCAGGAAGGCTCGTAGGCCCTGCGGCAGGTGCGAGCTGACCACGGCGAGCACGGCGAGCGCGAAGGCGATGTCGGTGGCGGTGGGGATGGCCCAGCCGCGCAGCCCCTCCCCGCCGGCGCTGAGCGTCACCGCGAGGTAGACCAGCGCCGGCACGACCATGCCACCCATGGCGGCCACCACCGGCAGCGCCGCGCGGCGCGGGTCGCGCAGGTCGCCGGCCACGAACTCCCGCTTGAGCTCCAGGCCGGCCACGAAGAAGAAGATCGCCAGCAGGCCGTCGGCGGCCCAGGCGGCGAGGCTGAGGTCCAGGTGCAGCCCGGCGCCGCCCGGCCACGGCACCCGGTCGCCCAGGTCGGCGTACGCGGCACGCCAGGGGGAGTTGGCCCAGAGCAGGGCGATCAGCGCACCGAGCAGGAGCAGCCCGCCGCCGACCGTCTCGGTGCGCAGCACGTCGGCCAGGAAGCGGGCCTCCGGCCAGGACCGGCGGGACAGCAGGCGGGGCGACGGCGGGGTGCGTTCGGTCAATGCGGCGTCCGTTCCGGGAGCAGGGGTCGGCGGAGTGATCGCCGACCAGACTTCCCGGCACACCGGTTCCGACCCTATCGGGCAGCCCGCCCAGCCGCACCACGAGGCGGGGTCCGGCGTTAACAGGGAGAGGGCGGCCACCCCGGCTGCCGGCGATCACGGGATGCCTCGGTGAGTGCTCCGAAATAGGAGGATTTAGACCGTCTGTGCGGTTCTGGTCGTTTACATTCGTCGGGTCGCTTACCGTGATGTATAAGCGTTTTGATCCTGGCACGCGTACTGGGGTTCTTAGGGGGCTTTCGTGCAGTTTCATCGGCAGACCGGCGTGTCTCGAGGGGGAGCGTGATGGACGTTCCCAGCTACCTGCGCCTGGTCCGACGCCACTGGTGGATCGTGCTGGTCACGGTGATGATCGCCCTGGGCGCCGCCGCCCTGGTGACGGTCCGCACGGCGCCCCGCTACGAGGCATCGGTGACCTTCTTCGTCACCACGCCGAGCCAGGGCGTCACCGATGCCTACCAGGGCAGCCTCTTCCTCCAGCAGCGGGTGAAGTCCTACGGTGACCTGCTCACCAGCGACCGGCTGGCGCAGAGCGTGGTCGCCGATGCCCCGCTCGGGCTCACCGCCGACCAGGTGCAGCGCCGGATCACCACCTCGACCGAGGCCGGCACGGTGCTGCTGAAGGCCACCGTCACCGACACCGATCAGACCCGGGCGCTGAGGACCACCGAGACCCTCTCGGCCAAGTTCGTCGAGCTGGTGCAGAAGGTGGAGACCCCGCCCGACGGCAAGGCGCCGCCGGTCAAGCTGGAGGTGGTCAGCGGTCCCCGGGTGACCTCCAGCCCGGTCTCGCCGCAGCCGGTGCGAAACCTGGTCATCGGCGGCCTCCTGGGGCTGCTGCTCGGCGCGGGGCTGGCCGTGCTGCGCGGGCTGGCCGACGTCCGGATGCGGGACGCCGCCGCGCTCCAGCGGGTGACCGGCAGCCCGTTGCTGGGCGAGATCCCGTTCGAGTCCGCCGCCAAGGCGGCCCCGCTGATCGTCGGCGAGGCGGCCAACTCGCCGCGCGCCGAGGCGGTCCGCAAGCTCCGCACCAACCTGCGCTTCGTCGACGTGCACGAGCCGGCCCGGGTCATCGCGGTCACCAGCGCCCTCCAGGGCGAGGGCAAGACCACCATGGCCTGCAACACGGCCATCGCGCTGGCCGAGGCCGGCTGGCGGGTGCTGCTCATCGACGCCGACCTGCGCCGTCCCAAGGTCGCCGACTACCTCGGCCTGGACGGCGGAGTCGGGCTCACCGACGTGCTGGTCGGCGACGTCCAGGTCGGCGACGTGGTGCAGCGGTGGGGCGACAAGTCGCTGCTGGTGCTGCCCAGCGGCGCCACCCCGCCCAACCCCAGCGAGCTGCTCGGCTCGAAGGCCATGGCGGACCTGCTGGTGGCGCTGCGCGAGTCGGCGGACATCGTGATGATCGACACCGCGCCGCTGCTCGCGGTCACCGACGGCGTGGTGGTGGCCGTGCAGGCCGACGGCGCGCTGCTGGTCACCCAGCAGGGGCGGACCTCGCGCAGCCAGGTGGCCGCCGCGGCCCACGCGCTGCACTCGGTCTCGGTGCGCCTGCTCGGCTGCGTGCTGAACATGGCCAAGGTGGCCAAGACGGACGCCTACCAGTACGAGGCGTACAAGGTGGTCGTGCCGGCCGCCGGGCCGTCCGTGCCCACGGACCGGGCCCGGGCCCGGCGCGGTGAGAAGGCGCCCGTGGGCGACCACACCCAGGAACTCACCCGGCTGTCCCGATGAGCGCGAGCACCGGTCGGATCGAACGCTCGATCTCCTCGGCGCAGCGCCGGAAGTCGGCGGGCCGGCCGCCGATCGGGTCGCGGAGGTCGTCGGCGTCGGGGGCGGCGGGTTGCAGCCGCCCCCGGACGCGGACGGCCGCCGCCACCGCCGCCCGCAGTGGGGAATCCTCGGGCGGCACGGCGGGTCCGGTCGCCTCGGCCGGTTCGGGCGTGGCGGCCGCGGCGGCCAGCCGGGCGAACTGGCGGAGCGTGAAGGTCCGGGGCAGCGCGGCCGGGGCCAGCGCGGTGCAGACCGAGCGCTGCCGCCGGGTGGCGGTCAGCACCAGGGTGGCGCGGGTCAGGTGCACCGGGCGGAGCCGGCGGGTGCGGAACGCCGCCGGGTCCGCGCCGGGCCCGGCGGCCACCTCGACCGCGTACGGGTGCATGGCCGCCCCGTCGACGGCGTCGGTGCCCGCGCTGGTCACCGTGACCGGCAGGTCACCCAGCAGCCGGCGGGCGATGAACTCCGCCATCGGTGACCGGCACATGTTGGCGTGGCAGACGAAGAGCACCCCGTCGACCATCTGCCCCCCTCTCGTCGGCACGGTCGCGGGACGCGGCGCCGCGACGGCGATGGTCCGGCGGTCGCGGCCGGACGCGGAGGGGATGCCGGCATCGTACGGGGTGCCGGGGCCCGCCCGTCGGGAAGCCGCGCCGGGGGCGCGGCCATGAAGATCGGCATCCTGTCGTACCACTTCCCGCCGGAGCCCGCGTTCATCCCCGGCAGCCTGGCCGAGGACCTGGCCTCCCGCGGCCACGAGGTGCGCGTGCTCACCGGCTTCCCGGACTATCCCGGCGGCCACGTCTATCCGGGCTGGCGGCAACGCTGGCGGCACCAGACGCACAGCGAGCGGCTCACCGTCCGCCGGGTGCCGCGGTACGCCGGCGGTGACGGCTCCGCCGGGGCGCGGATGGCCAGCTGGCTCTCCTTCGCCGGCAGCGTGGCGCTGACCGGCCGGCGCTACCTCGGCGACGTCGACGCCCTGTACGTCTTCCAGCTCCCGGCGGTCACCTTCGCCGCGGCCGGCCTGCTGCGGCTGCTCGGCCGGGTGCCGACCGTGCTGCACGTGCAGGACGTCTGGCCGGAGGAGGAGCCGTCCCGGGCGGGGGAGACCCGCCGGTGGTCGGGCCGGCTGGACGCCACCCTGCGCCGGATCTACCAGGAGGCGGGCGCCGTCGCGGTCACCGCACCCTCCATGCGGGACCTGGTGGTCGCCGGGGGCGCCGACCCGGACCGGGTACGGGTGGTGCTGAACTGGACCGACGAGCGGATCTTCCGCCCGACCGAGGCCAGCCGGGCGGCGCGGCGGCTGATCCGCCGGGACGACCGCTGCGTGGTGATGCACGCCGGCACGATCGGCGTACGGCAGGGGCTGGACACCGCGGTGCGCGCGGCGGCCGCGCTGGACGACCGGATGGACCTGGTCCTGGTCGGCTCGGGAGCCGAGGAGCGGCGGGTGCGGGGGCTCGCCGCCGAGCTCCGGGCCGACAACGTCCGGTTCGTCGACCGGCGGTCCCCGTTGGACATGCCGGAGCTGTACGCGGCGGCCGACTACCAGCTCGTCATGCTGCGCGACCTGCCGGAGCTGCGGGGCATGGTGCCCGGCAAGCTCCAGGCCGCGCTGTCCTGCGCCGCGCCGGTGGTCGCCTCGGCCGGCGGCGACACGGTGGCGCTGGTGGAGCGGGCCCGGGCGGGGCTCTCCTGCCCGCCGGAGGACTGGGCCGCGCTGGCGGACCGGTTCTGGCTCGCCTCGGCGATCCCACCGCCGGCGCGGGTGGACATGGGCCGCCGAGGGCGCGACGCCTACCTGCGGGAGATGTCGCTGCGGGCCGGCGTCGACCGCATCGAGGGGCTGCTGCACGAGGTCTCGGCGCGCGCCGGAGCCGCCGGCCGCTGACCGGGGCGGCCCTCAGGGAACCCGACACACGGCACCAAACAACCCGATAACGCCACAGAGCCCCGGAAATTCATGCTAGAAAGCGACCAATCGTCATTGGTGTCCGATTCGAGCATGGGGAGAGTGGTGTGACGGAAAGCGGTGGGCCGGCCCGCTGGCGGCGGCGCTCCCGGCGCCGCAGTCGGGCCCGCGTACGCCGGGTCCTCCTCGTCGGGCTGGTCGTCGTCTCGGTGCTGCTGGCCACCGCCGGCTGGGTCGGGTTCCGCGGCTGGCAGGCCCGGGCGCACCTGCTCAACGCGGCCGGGCTGGCGCAGGATCTCAGCAACCAGGTGGTCGGCGGCGACGTGGCCCGGGCCCAGCGCACCCTCGCTGCGCTCCAGGAGCAGGCCGCCGCCGCCCGGACCGCCACCGGTGACCCGGGCTGGTGGCTCGGCCAGCAGGCCCCGTACGCGGGCGACGACCTCGCCGCGGTGCGCCAGATCGCGGTGGCCGTGGACGACCTGGCCCGGCTCGCCTTCCCCACCCTGCTCCGGGTCGACCTCGCCTCGCTGGTGCCGAAGGAGGGCAGGCTCGACCTGGGCCGGCTGCGCGCCGTCTCGGCCGAGGTCTCCGCCGCCGACCGGTCGGTGCGGCAGGCCGGTGAGCGCTTACGCGCGGTGTCCACCGACGACCTGGTCGGACAGGTCCGGGAAGCGGTCGCCGGGCTGCGGACCGAACTGGACCGGCTGGGGGAGCTGACCGCGGCCGCGGACCAGGGCGCGCGGCTGCTGCCGGCGCTGCTCGGCGCCGACGGCCCTCGCAGCTACCTGCTCGTCTCGCAGAACCCGGCCGAGCTGCGCGCCACCGGCGGCATGTTCGGCGCGCACGCGGTGCTGCGGGCCGAGGGCGGCCGGATCCGGATGTCCGGCCAGAACAGCGCGAGCAGCCTGGGGTCGTTCACGCCGCCGCTGCCGGTCGGCGCGGAGTTGCGGCGCCTCTGGAAGGACCTGCCCGGGACGTACCCGGCGGACGTCAACCTCAGCCCGGACTTCCCGACCGCGGCGGCGCTCTACCGGGAGATGGTGCGGCGGCGCACCGGCACGACCGTGGACGGGGTGCTCGCGGTGGATCCGCTGGTGCTGTCGTACCTGCTCGGCGTGATCGGGCCGGTCACCGTGCCGGGCCGGCCGAGCCTGGCCGGCAGCACGGTGGTCCGGACGCTGCTCAGCGACACCTACCGGACGCTCGACACCAGGGAGCAGGACGCCTATTTCGCGCAGGCCGCGTCCGCGGTGTTCGACGCGTTCTTCACCAAGGCGGCGAATCCCCGTGCCCTTTTGACCGTTTTCAACCGTTCTATCACCGAACGTCGGATATTGTTCTGGAGTGTTCATCCCGCGGAGCAGCGCGCCCTCGGCGACAGCCGGTTGGCCGGGAAGCTCCGCGAGAAGGACGCCGTGCCCGCTGTCGGCGTGTTCCTCAACGACGGCAGCGGCGCGAAGCTCGGCTACTACCTGAGGTTCTCGGCAACCGTGACGGTCGGCGACTGCCAGCCGGACGGGCGCCGGGAGCTGCGGCTACGGGTCACGGTCCACTCCACCGCCCCGCAGTCGGGCCTGGCCGAATCGGTCACCGGCCTCGCGCTCTCCGGCGATCCGTACACCGCACGCACCCTCGTGTCGGTGTACACGCCGACCGGAGGGGCGGTGCTCGGCGGTCGGTTGGACGGCCGGGACGCCCCGATGGGCAGCGGGACCGCCGGTAGTCGCCAGGTGACCGTGGCGAAGGTCGAGGTCAAGCCGGGTCGTACCCGGACCCTCGACGTCACCCTGCTCACCGGCAAGACGAGCGCCGGCACGGCCGAGCTGGTGCTCACACCCACCGTCACCCCGTGGACCACCCAAGTTGTTTCCGCACCAAGCTGTGATCAGTAGGAGGGAATCCATCATGCGGCTATCCCGCATCTTCATGGCGCTCACGGTCGGCCTGGCCGTGGCGGCCACGCCGTCCGCGGCCGGCGCGGCACAGCCGCAGCCACCCGTGTACCCGCCGAACGCGACGCTGACCATCTCGCCGCCGACCATCCGCCTCGGCGGGACCTTCACGCTCCGGGGCAGCGAGTTCCAGCCCGGCGAGTCGGTGAGGATCGACGTGGCCATCACCGGGAACCCCAACGCGGCGCCCGCGCGGGGCTCGGTCCGCAGCGACGGCAGCACCGTCGCGATGACCGCGGTGGCCTACCAGCAGCCGGGGCAGCCCGCGCCGACCACCTTCCGGGTGACGGCCGACGGCGAGGGCGACTTCGAGGTCACCTACAAGCCCAGCCGGACCGGCCGGCACACCCACACCGCCACCGGAGAGACGTCCCGGCGGACCGACAGCGCCACGGGCGTCGTCCTGCCGGAGCGGCCCGGCCGCCCGCCGCACGGCGGCGGCAACCTGCCGGTGACCGGTGACCGCCTCGGCACGCCGGTGAAGCTCGGCGGCGGCCTCGCCGGTGCCGGTGCGGTGCTCGTGCTGCTCTCCCTGGCCTGGCGTCGGCGCGGTCGCTTCGGGATCGGCTCCCGCTGACCCTGCGACACCCCGGGCAGCGCCCGGACCGATCGTGGGGGTGCCCGCCGGACCACGTCCGGCGGGCACCTGCACGCCCGGTGGGCGCGGGACGCCGCACAATGACCGGATGGACCCGATGCAGCCGTGGACGGACCGCACGGGCCTGCTCGCGCTGCCCGGCGGCGCCACCGTACGCGGGCGGCGGATCGCCGCGCCCGCCGCGCCCGCCGACTTCGCCCTGCTGCTGGCGCCCGGGCCGGACCCCGCGTGGCCGGCCCGCCGGATCCGCTGGCCCGACTTCTGGCTGCCGCTCGACCGTGCCGACGCGCTCGACGCGCTGCGGGAGGCGTGGCGCCGGGCGTACGCGGGGGAGCGGGTCGAGGCCGCCTGCCACGGCGGCGTCGGCCGGACCGGCACCGCCCTCGCCGCGCTGGCCGTCCTGGACGGGCTCGACCCCGGGCGCGCCGTTGCCTGGGTTCGCGCGCACTACCACCCGCGCGCCGTGGAGACCCCGTGGCAGCGCCGGTGGCTGCGCGGGGTCGCCGACCGGCCCTGACCAGGCCGGGCAGCGGCTCGCCGGGTGAGCCGCGCCGGCCCCGGAACGGGCTGGGTAGGGTGCCTCTCCATGAGAGCCCGGGTCCTGGCCGCCACCACCGTCGTCGCCCTGCTCGTCGCCGGGGCGCCGGCCGTCGC
>NZ_JBEXLR010000132.1:0-15237 GCF_040610095.1 Micromonospora sp. NPDC004540 | reverse complement strand
CGGCGACGGCGTCGGCCTCGGCGTTGGCCTCCCGGGTCGCGTCATTCGCGGCGTCCAGGGCGTCGACCCCCGTCGTCCCGTCGGGTCAGCGGCGGTTGTAGCGGTACATGGTGAGCGTGCCGAAGACGACCACGAATCCGGCGCTCCACAGCAGCAGCCACATGGTGTTCGTCGCGTCGGTCGACCCCGACATCGCGGCGCGTACGGCCGCGACCAGGTGGGTGACCGGGTTGGCCTTGACGAACGCCTGGAGCCAGCCCGGCATGGTGGCCGGGTCGACGAAGACGTTGCTCAGGAAGGTCAGCGGGAACAGCACCATCATGCTGACTCCCATCACCGACTTCTCGCTGCGCAGCACCAGGCCGAAGAACGTCCACACCCAGGAGAACGCGAACGAGAAGATCACCAGCAGGCCGATGCCGGCCAGCACCCCGACCGGCCCGCCGGCGGGGCGGAACCCGAGCGCCAGCCCCACCCCGAGGATGACCACCGCGGCGAGCACGTAGCGCAGCACGTCGCCGAAGATCATGCCGACCAGCGCGGCGGGTCGCCAGACCGGCAGGGTGCGGATCCGGTCGAAGACGCCCTTCTCGATGTCGTTGTTCAGCCCGACACCGGTGTACATGGTGATCATGACGACGCTGGTCACCATGATGCCGGGCAGGAAGAACTGCAGGTAGTCCCGCGGGCTGTCGGCGAGCGCGCCGCCGAACAGGTAGGTGAACATCAGCACCATGATGATCGGGAACGCGGTCACGTCGAAGAGCTGCTCCGGCACGTGCTTGATCTTCAGCATGGCCCGCCAGCCGAAGGTCAGCGACGCGGACAGCGCGCCCGGCCTCGGCGGCCGCTCGCCCGGGGCGAGGACCGTGGCCAACGCCTCGGCGGACGGCACGTAGACGGACGGCGGCCGCCCGGTCGTGGTCGCGGTGTCGCTCATCGGGCCGCCTCCAGTTCGTCGTCCCGCTCGTCCGTCGCCACGGCGGGGTGGTCGGTCAGGGCCAGGAACACCTCGTCGAGGCTCGGCTGGCCGAGGGAGAAGTCGTCCACCACGATGCCGGCCCGGGCCAGCTCGCCCAGGGCGCGCGCGGCCTGCTCGCCGGCCTCCAGGTCGGTGCCGTCCTCGCCGACCCGGGCAGTGAGGGCCACCGGGTCCGCCTCCAGCTGCACCGGAACGCCCAGCGCCGTCCGCAGCACCTGCTCGGCCCGGGGCCGTTCGCCGGCGTCGCGCAGTCGTACGTGGACGGTGCCGGAGCCGACCGACGACTTCAGCTCGCCCGGGGTGCCCTCCGCGATCACCCGGCCGTGGTCGACCACCGCGATGCGGCCGGCGAGCTGGTCGGCCTCGTCCAGGTACTGGGTGGTCAGCAGCACCGTGGTGCCGTGCGCGACCACGGCCCGGATGATCTCCCACACCTGGTTGCGGCTGCGCGGGTCCAGCCCGGTGGTCGGCTCGTCCAGGAAGAGCAGGTCGGGGGTGTTGAGGATGCTCGCTGCGATGTCGATCCGCCGCCGCATCCCGCCCGAGTACTTCTTCACCTGCCGGCCGGCCGCCTCGGTGAGGCCGAACGCGGCGAGCAGTTGGTCGGCCCGCTGCCGGGCCGCCGGCCGGTCCAGGCCGAGCAGCCGGCCCAGCAGGACCAGGTTCTCCGCCCCGGTCAGGTCCTCGTCGAGCGAGGCGTACTGGCCGGTCAGGCTGACCCGGGCGCGGACCGCGTCGGCCTCGGCGACGACGTCGTGCCCGAAGACCCGGGCCCGCCCGCCGTCCGGGCGCAGCAGGGTGGCCAGCACCCGCACGGCGGTGGTCTTGCCGGCGCCGTTCGGCCCGAGCAGGCCGTAGACGGTGCCGGCGGGGACCTGGAGGTCCAGGCCGTCGAGCGCGCGGGTCGAGCCGAACGACCGGACCAGGCCGTCGGCCTCGACGGCCGGGCCGGTGTTCCGGTTACTCATGATCACTACCTCTCTTCGTCGGGTGCCTCAGGAGACGTACGGGCGTGCCGCGCGCCCCTCGCGCAGCGCCAGGCCCCACCAGCAGAGCTCGTCGAGGAGCACCCGGACGTCCTGCCCGAGCTGCTCCTCGGCCCGCCCCGTCGGCTCGCCGTCGAGCAGGTCGACGCCGACGCTGTCCCGTACGGTCATCGCGTGCAGGGCGGTGAACACGGTCCGCAGCTGGTCGACCGCGTGCAGGCCGACCGACCGGCAGCCGTACGACACGAAGCCGACCGGCTTGGCCTGCCACTCGTCGTAGGCGTAGTCGATCGCCTGTTTCAACGAGGCCGGGAAGCTGTGGTTGTACTCCGGGGTGACCACCACGAACGCCTCCGCGCGGTTCACCTCCTGGACGAACGACCGCATCGCCGCCGTGGGCTCGGCCGGGAGGCTGGCCGGGAAGTCGTAGCCGGCGAGGTCGAGCACGGTCACCGCCAGCCCCTCGCGCCGGCGTGCCTGCGCGACGAACCAGCGACCGATCCGGTCGCCGATCCGTCCCTCCCGGGTGCTGCCGATGATGACGGCGAGCCGCAACGGCGTCATGCTCCCCTCCCGCTGGTGTCGGGCCTCAACCCGCAGGCGCCAGACGCCGACCGGCGGCCCGCCAGATCCGATCTGGCGGACGCGTGTCGGGGGCGGCTGCTTCAATCGGCGCCGGAGGAAGGGGACGGCATGACCGAGGTACGCCTCGCGCGGTGGAGCGCCGATGACCTGGCGCTGCTGCGGCAGCTCAACGCGCCGGAGGTGCGGGCGCACACGGGCGGTCCGGAGACCGACGAGCAGGTGCTCGCCCGGCACGAGCGCTACCTGCGGGGCCCCGGCCCGCGCAGCGGGCACATGTTCACCGTCGCGCTGCCGGACGGGACGAAGGTGGGCAGCGTCGGCTACTGGGCGCGGGAGTGGCGCGGCGAGCCGGTCTACGAGATGGGCTGGGCGGTGCTGCCGGCGTACCAGGGGCGAGGGCTGGCGAGCGCGGCGGTGCGGGCGGTGATCGCGGAGGCCGCGGCACACGGCGATCGGCGTTTCGCGCACGCCTATCCGTCGGTGGACCACCCGGCGTCGAACGCGGTGTGCCGCAAGGCCGGGTTCACGCTGCTCGGCGAGACGGAATTCGAATACCCGCCGGGGCACCTGATGCGGTCCAACGACTGGCGCATCGACCTGAGCGGGTGACGGTCGGGGGTGCCCCGCGCGGAGCGCGCTCGGGGCACCCCTCGGCGGTCAGCGGGACCTGCGGAGCTTCGGAGCGATTCGCATCAGGGCCGATCCCGCGGCCACCATGGCGAACCCCGCCAGGACGACCCAGAGGGTGTTGGCTCCCGTAACAGCCAGGCCACCAGAGGTGGCCGCACCAGCAGCCGCAGGGGCGGTCACATTGTTGTACATCTCTTGTTACCAGTTCCTCTCTCGACGAAGGACAAAATCGGCGTAGGCCTTTGCGTGCACGAACTGGAGAAAGATGTCAAGAACCAGCTCGTACATCGTTGCCGAGGCAAGCATGTATTTCCAGCCGCGATAGCGGATGGTCACCACCCGCTCGACGACGAAAATGCTGGAAACCGCCAGCCAGAACGGCTGCACACGGATCTCGCGGTACACGCCTACGCTGTACGCGAGCGACCCCAGATAGGCGAATGTGGTGAGTACGCCAAGCAGCGTTATCAACTGCCTGCCCCAGTACGGCCACGTCACGCGCGTGATCCCGTACTGGAAGCAGTTCTCCACGGCTCCCCGTTTCCAGCGGAGACGTTGTCTCCAGAGGTCACGCCACGTGCCCATGACCTCCGTGACCAGTGAACACTCCTTGGGTGAAAGCACCGTGTAGCCGAGATGACGCAGTGCGAAGGTCATCTCGTTGTCCTCGGTCAGGACGGTGGTGTCGTACACCCCGCCCGCTCCGTCACCCGCGGGGAGCCGGCCACTGAGTCTCGCCCGTGAGACCTCCTGAAGGGTCCCTGCCCGGAAGACGGCAGCCGTGCCGGCGACCACGAGGCACTTCCCGTTCAACCGCGCAACGTCCCGGGCGTACCGCACGTACTCGTTGCGTTGCAGGTGGCCGACGAATCCGCTGCCGTTGCTGCCCCGGAACACGCCGCCGACGGCACCCAGCCTCCGGTCGGCACCCAGCTTCGCCACCGCGTGATTCAGGAAATGAGGGTCCAGGACCGAGTCGGCATCCACCACCATGACGAAGTCGTCGGCCGCCAGCCGTGGTAGCAGTTGTCCAAGTGCCTGATTCAGCGCACCCGCCTTCTTGTGCTGGTTCTTGAACGTCGTGAAGACGTACGCACCAGCCTCGGCGGCAAGTCTGGCCGTCTCATCTCGACAATTGTCGGCGACGACCACGACCATTGTGGGCCGGTACGTCTGCTGCCGCAGGGCGGTGACCGACTGACTGATCCCCTGGGCCTCGTCATGCGCCGGCACCAGCACCACGAGCTTCCCGGGCACCTTGGCACTGCCACGAGTTGCGTCCGCTCCGCTCCTCGTCGAGTGCCGCGCATCGCGCCGGCCATCCTCGCCACCCCGACGGGGCCGCGAGTGCTTGCCGGGCATGTACTTTTTCCTTCCGGTCGTCGATGGTCGCTCGCGGTTCGGTCGCCCGGCTGTGGGGGCGGCGAGGAGCGGCGATCGCGGCCGCGAGATGTCCGGCCGTCTGGTCCGTCCCAGTATTGAGCGGCCCTGACCTGCAACTCCATGCCGACACGCTTCGATCTACCCACCTGACTGTCGCGTCAGTCAGACCCGGTTTGCCCGTTTCCTTCGCGGGACGACCGCGACGATCTGCCGGCGCGGACCCGGGGGGCTCGGCGGTGCGGGTGGCCGGGCCGTGCGGATGGTCAGCGCGGCCCGCCGAACGGTCGACCGACGTTGCCGGCGCGAAGCGGGTCACCGTCCGACCACCGGCGTCAGCGGGCCGCGTCCAGCCGGGTCCGCTGCTCGTCGCTCAGCTCCAGGTCGACCGCCGCGAGGCTCTCCTCCAACTGCGCGACCGAGGAGAAGCCGACCAGCGGGATCGCCGGCACCTCCCCGCCCAGCAACCAGGCGAGCACCACCTGGTTGACCGTCGCGCCGGTCTCCCCGGCCACCGCGCGCAGCGCCGCCAGCCGGGCCGGGGTGCTCGGCAGGGCGTACTCCTCGCCGAGGCGTTCCGGCTTCGCGTAGGCGCCCTTGAGCAGCGGCGAGTACGCCACCAGCGTGAGCCGCGGCTCGGCCCGCAGGTAGCTGGCCAGGTCCGGGCCGACCCAGCCGACGTCGCCGTCCGGGTCCAGGTCCCCCGGCAGGTCCAGCCGGCGGGGCAGGTAGCTGCGGTGGTACTGGAGCACCTCGTAGCCGGGGAGGCCGGCCGCGGCGGCGAGGGCGCGGGCCCGCTCGACCCGCCAGGCGCGGTGGTTGCTGGCGCCCAGCAGCCCGACCGTGCCCTCGGCGACCAGGTCCGCGAAGCCCTGGACCGTCTCCTCCGGCGGCACGGTCCGGTCCTCGATGTGCGCGTAGAGCAGGTCGAGCCGGTCCACGCCGAGCCGTTCCCGGCTGCGCTCGGCCGACTCGCGGATCACCTTGGCCGACAGGCCCTCGGCGTTGTCCACGTAGCTGGTGCCCGGGGCGAGGGGACGGGCGCCGAGCTTGGTGGCGATGACCACCTCGCCGCCGACGCCGCGGCTGCGCCGCCAGCGGCCCAGCAGCTCCTCGCTCTCCCCGCCCTGGCCCCCGTTCTGCCAGAACGCGTAGTTGTCCGAGGTGTCGATGAAGGTGCCGCCGGCATCGACGTAGCGGTCGAGGATGGCGTACGAGGTGGCCTCGTCGGTGGCGGTGCCGAAGAGCATCGCGCCGAGGCTGAGCACGCTGACCTCGCGCCGGGTGGCCGGGTCGGTGCCGATGGTGCGGTAGCGCATGGAGTCCTCCCCGTCGAAAGCGGTGCCACCACCCTCCACCTTCGAGTGCGCGCGAAGTCAAACCGTCACCAGGGCAGCACCCCGTAGCCGCCGCCGGCGTCCATCTGGTAGCCCCAGAGCAGGCCGCTCGGCGCGTCCGGGGCCAGGGTGGCCAGGTGCACGCTCACCTCCGCGCCCTCCTCGGCGGTCCGGAAGCCGCTGTGGTGGTTGAGGTCGGTGGCGCAGTAACCGGGGTTGGCCGCGTTCACCTTGATCGAGGTTTCCCGCAGCTCCTTGGCGTACATGGCGGTGACCATGTTCAGCGCCGTCTTCGAGGAGGGGTACGGGATCGAGGTCAGCGCGAACAGGGCACCCTCCGGGTCGGTCATCACCGCGATCGAGCCGACCTCGCTGGAGACGTTCACGATCCGGGCGGCCGGCGCTCGGCGCAGCAGCGGCAGCAGCGCGTTGGTCACCGCGACCACGCCGAACACGTTCGTCTCGTAGACCTCGCGCAGGGTGCTCAGGGTGGTCTCGCTGGGCAGCGCCGACCCGTCGGCCCGGATGATGCCCGCGTTGTTGACCAGCACGTCCAGGTGGCCGTACTCCCGCTCGACCAGCTCGGCCACGGCGGCGACCGACTTCTCGTCGGTGACGTCCAGCGGCACGGACCGGGCGTCCGCACCGCCGGCGCGCAGCTCGCGTTCCGCCTGCTGGCCCCGCGCGGCGTCCCGTGCGCCGACCAGCACGGTCATCCCGCGCGCGCCGAGCTGCCGGGCGGTGGCCAGGCCGATTCCCTTGTTGGCCCCGGTGACCAGGGCGATCGTCGTCGTCATGCGGTCGAGGCTGCCGCCGTGCGCGAGCCGGCGGGAGAGCCCCGCCGAGGCTGGTACCGGCGGTACCACCTCCGGTGGCCCGCGGCGCGGCAGGCTTGGGGCATGAGCACGTTGCGTCGCGACGAGCTGGCGGGCTTCCTGCGCGCCCGCCGCGCCCGGTTGCGCCCCGCCGAGGTCGGCCTTCCCGAGGGGGTACGCCGCCGCACGCCGGGCCTGCGCCGCCAGGAGGTCGCCCAGCTCGCCGGCATGTCCATCGACTACTACATCCGGCTGGAGCAGGGTCGCGGGCCGCGCCCGTCCGGGCAGATCCTCGCCGCGCTGGCCCGGGCGCTGCTGCTCACCCGCGACGAGCGGGCGTACCTGTTCCGGGTCGCCGGGGAGAGTCCGCCGGACGCGACCGGGCCCAGCCGGGAGGTGCCGCCGGGAATGCGGCACCTGCTCGACGCGATGTCGGAGACACCCGCGTACCTGGTCGACGCCGCGTACGAGATTCTGGCCTGGAACCAGCTGGCCGCCTGGTTCGTCGGCGACCTGTCGGCGGTGCCGGCCGGGGAGCGCAGCATGGTGCGCTGGATGTTCGGCCGGACGGTGCCCGAGTCGCACTGGGCCGACCCGGAGGTGCTGCGCTTCGCCCGGACCACCGTGGCCGACCTGCGGGCCGCGTACGGCCGCTATCCGGCCGACCCGGCGCTGGCCGCGCTGGTCACCGAGCTGCTCGGGCTGTCCCCGCGGTTCGCCGCGCTCTGGGCCGAGCACGAGGTGGGGGAGCGGCGCCCGACCGTCAAGCGGGTCGCCCACCCGGAGCTGGGGCCGCTGGAGTTCGAGTGCCGGGTGCTGCACGTGCCGGAGACCGACCAGCGGCTGATCGTCTACGTCGCCGCGCCGGGGTCGCCGACCGAGGCCGCGTTCCGCCGGGTCGCCGAGCGGGTCCATTCCTGAACCCGCGACCGGGGCCCGGCTGCCGGGCCCGGCCGCGGTGGCGGCTCATGCCGGCACGTAGTCGAAGGTGTCCGGGTTCGGCCCCTGCCGGCCCGCCTCGCCCTTGTTCAGCCCGTTGATCCGGTCCATCGTCGCGTCGTCCAGCTCGAAGTCGAAGATCCGGAAGTTCTCCTCGATCCGGCTCGGCGTGGTCGACTTCGGGAAGACGATGTCGCCGCGCTGCACGTGCCAGCGCAGCACCACCTGCGCCGGGGTCCGGCCGACCTCCTCGGCGATGTCGACGACGGTCGGGTCGTCGAGCACCTTGCCCTGGGCGATCGGCGACCACGCCTCGGTGAGGATGTTGTGCGCCTTCCCGTAGGCACGCACCTCCTCGTTGCCGAAGTACGGGTGCGCCTCGATCTGGTTCACCGCCGGCGTGATCTCCGCCTCGGCGGCCAGCCGCTCAAGGTGGGGCACCTGGAAGTTGGAGACGCCGATCGACCGCGCCCGGCCGTCGCGCTGGAACTCCTCCAGCGCCCGCCAGGTGGAGACGAAGTCGCCGTCGTAGAGGGTCGGCAGTGGCCAGTGGATGAGGAACAGGTCGAGGTAGTCGAACTTCAGCTCCGCGAGGGTCGACTCGAACGCCTTGCGGGCGTCGTCGGGGCGGTGAAAGGCGTTGTTCAGCTTGCTGGTGACGAAGACCTCGCTCCGGTCCAGCCCGGAGCTGCGCACGGCCTGGCCGACCTCGGCCTCGTTGCCGTACATCTCGGCCGTGTCGATGTGCCGGTAGCCGATCTCGAGCGCCGTGGAGACGGCCTGCGCGGTGTCCTTCGGGTCGATCTGGAAGACCCCGAAGCCGAGCTGCGGGATGGTGTTGCCGTCGTTGAGCGAGATGTTGGGAACGCTGTTCGGGGCCATGGAAGCCTCATCTCCGATCGTCCGGGTGCCCGGGAACGCTTCCACGCGCGGCGCCGGGCCTGCCACCAGGCTTCTCTACCCGTTCGACCCGGCTCGTCACGGCCGCCGCCGGGTGATCTGCGCCGCCACCATGCGGCTGCCTCCCGGCGCAAGGTCGGCCACATGCATCAATGCAAGTCGATCCTGTGTGTCGCTGGCCCATATCGGCTCCCATCGATGGAAGGCGAGAATCCGGCAACGCCAGCGGCTGCGCCATCACGATCACGGCCGGCACCGAGGTCGGTCACGCCAGCGGCACCTACAGCCACTGGAACGGCTACAAGGTCGACATCGCCCCGAGCACGTGCATCCAGAACTACATCTCCGCCGCCTACACCTACGTCGGCTACATCTCGGGCTTCGGTTACCAGTACCGCGCTCCCTCCGGCAACCTCTACACCAAGGAGGGCAACCACTGGGACATCCTCTACTACACCTGCGGCTGCTGACCGACGCTCGTCCCGCCCTGGCCGGCCTCGAAGAGCACCGGCCAGGGCCGGGCGGCCGACGCGAGCGCCGCCGTCGCCGGTGCCGGCTCCGCGACGGCCAGCACCTCGGCCGCGAGCTGCCCGAACATCGGGGCCGCCGGGTGCCCCGCCCGGGCCGGCCAGGCTGCCGAGGTGCGCTTGACCAGCGGCGCGTCGACCAGCGGCCGCCAGGCGATCCGCGGCTCGCGGCGGGCCACCGACTCCGGTTCCAGGGCGACCGCGCCACCGGCCAGCAGCAGCCCGAACAGGAACTCGGGGTTGCGGGCCGGACGGACCCGGGCGGGCACGAAGCCGTGCCGGCGGCAGACTGCCAGCAGGTGCCCGTGCCAGCCGGGCGCGGTGGCCGGCGGTGCGGTGATCAGGTCGAGGCCGGCCAGGTCGGCCAGCCGGACCTCGCGGGCCCGGGCCGGCGGAGCGGCCCGGGGCAGCAGCACCCCGACCGGCGCGTCCACGGCCGGGCCGAAGCGCAGCCCGGCCTCCTCCACCGGGTGGTGCAGCAGGCCGACGTCGAGCCGCCCCTCGGCCAGCATCCGCCGCTGCTCGGCGCTGGTCAGCTCGTGCAGGTCCAGGTCGAGCCCGGGCGCCCGGGCGGCGAGCCCGTCGAGCAGCGCGCGCAGCGTCACGGCCGGGGTCTCCGGGGGTACGCCGGCGCGCAGCACGCCGAGCGCGCCCCGGCGTACCTGGTCGACCAGGTTGCGCAGCCGGCGCTCCCCGGCGAGCAGTTCGTCGGCCTCGCCGAGCAGGAGCTGGCCGGCCGTGGTGAGCCGGACCCGCCGCTGCGACCGGTCGAAGAGGGTGGCGCCCAGCTCGCGTTCCAGCCGCTGGATCGACTGGCTCAGCGGCGGCTGCGCCATGCCCAGCACCTCGGCCGCCCGCCCGAAGTGCAGCTCCCGGGCCACCACCACGAAGTGCCGCAGGTGTCGCAGCAGGTCCACGACGGGCACCCTACGCCCGCCCCGGCCGCCGCTGGTTAGCGTGTCGGGGTGAGCGCGGAGCGGATCGGGGACATCTTCCAGCGGGCCGGGATCGGCGGCTGCCTGCACGTCGTGGACGTCGACGCGCCCGGGCGGGAGGTGGCGCTGCGCGCCGACGAGCAGGTGGTGATCGCCTCGGTGTTCAAGATCCTGCTGGCGCTGGAGTTCGCCCGGCAGGCCGTCGCCGGGCAGCTCGACCCGGTCGAGCGGGTGCTGGTCGGCGCCGCCGACCGGCTCGGCGGCTGGGGCGTCGCCGGCTGCGCCGACGACGTCGAGGTGTCCCTGCGCGACCTGGCCTACTTCGCCATGTCGGTCAGCGACAACACGGCCGCCGACCTGCTGCTGCGCCGGGTCGGCCCGGACGTGCTGCCGATGCTCGCCGCCGAGTTGGACCTGCCGCGTACCCGGATCGTCGGCGGCCCCCGCCAGCTGGTCGAGACGATGCTCGCCGACGTGGGAGCCCGCACCGAGGCCGACTTCGCCCGGATCTTCCCCACCCTGCCGCCGGAGCGGGTCCGGGCCATGCGGGTCTTCGACCCGGCGCACACCACCTCCAGCACGGCCCGGGAGATGACCCGGCTGCTCGGCCTGATCTGGCGGGACGAGGCGGGGCCGCCCGCCGCGTGCGCGATGGTCCGCGAGCTGATGGCCCGGCAGCTCTTCTGGACCCGGCTCGCCGCCGGCTTCCCGCCCGGCGTGCGGGTCGCCGGAAAGACCGGCACGCTGCCCGGCCTGCACCTGGAGGCGGGGGTCGTCGAGTATCCCGACGGCGGCCGGTACGCGGTCGCGGTCTTCGCCCGCACCGAGCGGCTCAGCACCCGCCGGATCGACGTGGACCTGGCCATGGGGGAGGCCGCCCGGGTCGCCGTCGAGGCCCTGCGCGCCGGCTGATTTCGCGGCCGCGCCGGCTCGCGCCGGGTGCCGTGACCTGCGGTGATATCCGGTCACGTATCGGCCGTGCCGCCGGTCGATCTTGGACATCGGCGGGCGGCCGGTGGTGGGGTGGGCGTACCGATCAGCCTGCTCCACGGGGAGGACGCTCCATGCTCGACGAACGGTCCTACGACCGCCGCCGTTTCCTGCGCGACGCCGCGGTCGGCGCCGCCGCCGTGTCCACCGCCGGCCTCGCCGCCGGCACGCCGGCCCGGGCCGCCACCACCACCGCCCCGGCCGCCGGAGCCCGGCGCTCCGGCGCGGTCAGCTTCCGCTGGTGGGGCACGTCCGGCTGGCGAATCGACATCGGCGACCGCACGGTGCTGGTCGACCCGTACCTGAGCCGCTACGACACCGGGCTGTTCCGGGGCGCCTTCGACCCGGACACCGCGCTCACGGTGGACACCGCCGTCATCGACCCGCTCGTGGACCGGGCCGAGAACATCCTGGTCACGCACACCCACTGGGACCACTTCAACGACGTGCCGCACATCGCCGGGCGGACCGGCGCCCGGGTGGTCGGCACGCTGACCGCCTACCACCTCGGGCTGGCGTACGGGGTGCCGGCCGGTCAGCTCGCCCCGGTCAAGGGCGGCGAGGTGCTCGACTTCGGCGGCTACACGGTCGAGGTGGTCAGCTCCCTGCACAGCCGCAACGGCTCGTGGTCGCTGGCCTTCCCGGGCGTACGGGTCAGCCAGCCGCCGAAGCCGGAGAGGATCTCCGACCTGCCCGAGGGGGACACCCTGGCGTACCAGATCCGCGTCGACGGGGGACCGTCGGTGTTCTTCATGGGGGCGAGCGACTTCGCCGAGCGCAACCTGGTCGGGCTGGCCCCCGACGTGGCGATGGTGGCCTCCGCCGCGACCACCGCCACCGCCGACTACGTGCCGCGGTTGATGGCCGCTCTCGACCACCCGAAGGTCGTGGTGCCGGTGCACTGGGACAACTTCGAGACCCCGCTGACCAACCCGCCGGCGGTGGCGCCGAGCGACCGGAAGCGCCTCGACGACCTGATCGCCGCGGTGCGGAGGGCGTCGCCGCGCAGCCAGGTGCTGGTGCCGGAGTACCGCACGGCGTACCACTTCTGAGACCCGTCGCGGAGGGGCCGGGCCACGGGGGCCGGCCCCTCCGCTCAGCCGGCGGTCAGGTCGCGCAGGGCCAGTAAGGACTTCCAGTTCCGGGTGGTCGCCACCACGCCCAGCTTCTTCTCCAGGTGGGTGTTGGTGAACTTGCTCCGCCCGTAGCCGCCGTCGGGGAAGTGCAGGTGCACCTCGCGGCCGTCGACCGCGAACTCCAGGTTCTCCCCGTCCGGCACGGCCAGGCCCTTGACCTTGGCCGGGCTCGGCGCGGCGGAGAGGAAGGCGACCAGCACCCGCGTGGGGTCGTCCTGCTTCCCGGCGTACGGGCTGGCCGCCGCGACCGCCGCGAGTTCGTCGCCGCTGCGCACCAGCACCGGCACGCGCAGGTCCAGTTCGTCGGCGAGCCTCCGCGCGATGCCGTCGGCCAGGACGTCGTCCTTCGTCGGCGGGCTGCTGAAGACGACGTTGCCGCTCTGCAGGTAGGTCTTGACGTCCTCGTGCCCGAGGTCGGTGACGAGGCGGCGCAGGTCGGCCATGGCGAGGCGGGTGGTGCCGACGTTGACGCCCCGCAGCAGGGCGGCGTAGCGGGCCATCGGGATCCTCCTCGTCTCGTCCTCACTCGACTCGGCACCCAGCCTAGGGCCCGTCGGCCGGCCGGGCATGCGGCCGCGTCAGCCCGGCCGGGTGACCGGGGAGCAGCCTCCCGACCGGTCCGGGAATGTGCCGGGGTCCGCCGGGCGGCGCGGGGCGGGTCGTCCGTACGGCGGGAGGCGAGGCCCGTTCGTGTCGCATTTGTGACCTGTCGCCGCTTCGCAACCCACCGTCGAAAGTGGTTGCCTGAAGCAAATTACCCTGCTCAGCTGCTGCCTTCGGCGGCGACGACGGGGCAACTGCTCAACCGACGGCGGTGGCCGGAGCTGATCACCGCCTCACTGCAGGAGGCATCCGCGTGCGAATGAGACGACCGAGCCGGATCGCGGCCGCGGTGGCGGGCGTGACGGCGCTCGCCTTCACGGCTTCGGCCCCGGCCCAGGCCAACGACCACGAGAACCTTCCCGGCGAGCCGACCATCACGCTGCCGATCAACGACAGCGCGGCGGGCGGCACCTACAACCAGGACTTCACCCGGGTCTACGCCAACACCACGCCGGATGGCACCCCGGTCTACATCTACGTCCCGAAGGGCACCCCGCTCGACGGCACCGCGCCGGCCGGCGTGGCCAGCCTCGACCCGCAGTTCGACCACAACCCGGGCGACGCGTTCACTCCCTGCGCCACCGCCACCGCGGCGCAGTTCGCCCTCACCCAGGCGCAGATCAACTACGTCGGCGACAAGCTCGCCAACCAGATCGTCGCCGTCGACGAGGAGCACTTCGGCCTGATGGACGCGGCCGACCCGGACGAGCCGGCCAGCGACTCGCTGGTCATGGTGCTCTACAACATCCAGGACGACGCCTACTACGACTGCGCGCAGACGTCGTACACGGCCGGCTACTTCGCGCCGGACTTCATCGACAGCAACGGCATGAACGTCATCGTGGTCGACGCCCTGGACTGGGCCAACCGGGTCGGCCCGAACGACTCGCCGTGGCGGGACAACAACCCGGCCAACGACCGCCCGGAGCTGTACGAGGGCACCGTCGCCCACGAGCTGCAGCACCTGCTGCACAACTACAGCGACGCGGGCGAGCTGTCCTGGGTCGACGAGGGCCTGGCCGACTTCGCCATCTTCCTCAACGGCCTGGACGCCGGTGGCTCGCACCTGACCAACCACCAGGTCCTGTACGAGGAGACGTCGCTGACCCGGTGGGGCGGCACCCTCGCCAACTACGGCGCCTCGTTCACCTACTTCCAGTACCTGTGGGAGCAGGCCGGCGGCAACGGCGACGGCACCTACACCCCCGACAAGCAGTACGACGGCAAGGCCGGTGACCTGCTCATCAAGAAGATCTTCGAGGAGCAGGCGGACGGCATGACCGGCGTGCAGAACGCCATCGACGACTTCAACGCGCAGACCGGCGCGCACCTGCGCAGCGCGGCCGACCTGTTCCGCGACTGGTCGGTGGCGGTCTACCTGGACGACGAGGACTCGCCGATCTACGACATCAAGGCGTTCAACTTCGGCGACCCCGCCGACACCTCGTGGACCATGGACATCGCCGACGACGTCTTCTGGGCGGGCCGGGGCAGCTACCAGGGCTCCACCCCGGAGGCCAAGTGGGCGCGGCTGAAGAACCGGCCCGACACCACCGCCGTGCCGTTCGGCATGTCGGTCGAGCGGTTCCGCAACCCCGGCCCGACCGTGGCGCTGGCGTTCGACGGCGACGACGAGACGGCGGTCCCGCCGCACAGCGGCACCACCCACTGGTACGCCGGGTACGAGAGCCAGAACGACAACATCCTCGACGTCACCACCTCCGGCGGGGTCACCTCGCTCGACTTCTGGAGCTGGTACTTCATCGAGGAGGGCTGGGACTACGGCTTCGTCGAGGCCCTGGTCAACGGCAACTGGGTCACGGTGCCGGTGCGCACCGACGCCGGGCAGGTGGTCACCACCAACGACGACCCGCACGGCAACAACGAGGAGGGCAACGGCCTGACCGGCACCTCCGGCGGTCGGTACTTCGTGGACGACCCGGTCTACCAGCACCTCACCGCCGACCTGCCGGCCGGCACCACGGACGTGCGCTTCCGGTACTCCACCGACGCCGCGTACATGGACACCGGCTGGTTCGTCGACGACGTGCGGGTCAACGGCGCCGAGGCGAACCTCACCTCGGCGGCGGGCAACTGGTTCGCTACCAACGGCGTGCAGAACAACAACTGGACCGTCCAGGTGGTAAGCCACTGCGACCTCACCCCGGGCGTCACCTCGGCGGGGGAGACCACCGACGGTGCCGGCAACTGGGTCTACCGGTCCACCGGCGACCAGTTCACCGCCAGCGGCCTGCAGACCAAGTGCGCCAACGGCAACCAGGACGACTTCGCCGTCCTGATCTCCAACCTGCCGACCGGTGACCTCACGTACCTGGACGCGGACTACACCTTCCGGGTGAAGAACACCGGCAACACGAAGTAGCTCTCCCACCCGTCGGGGGGGCGCCCCCCCCCCGCGGCGGGGCCCCCCCCCCCCACGAGCCGCTGCCGGTCGCCGAGGCGGTCGGGCTGGGCTTCACCCCGTGCGGCCG
>NZ_JBEXLR010000131.1:0-15307 GCF_040610095.1 Micromonospora sp. NPDC004540 | reverse complement strand
CCACCCCCCCAACCAGTCCCCCCACGCCTACGTTTTTGAGCTGGTTGGGGGCGCATAACCCGCCACCCCCCGGCCCGGGTGGTGTGGTCCGGGGGGGGGGGGGGCCGCCCCGGGCCCGCCCCCCGACGGCGGGGATCAGCGGCCGGACTCCAGCGAGCCCGCGCGGCCGCCGCCGTAGGAGCCGGCGAGGCCGGCGGTGGCGAGGCCGTTGCTGCCGCCGGTGGCACGGTTGCCCTCGGAGCGGGTCATCTCCGCCTCCAGGCCCTGGCCGCGACCGTCGAGGTCACGCAGCTGGCTCTCCAGGTACGCCTTGAGGCGGGTGCGGTACTCGCGCTCGAACTGCTTGAGCTCCTCGATGTGCTTCTGCAGCGCGGTGCGCTTGGCGTCCAGGCCGCCCATGGCCTCCTGGTGCCGCTGGCGGGCGTCCCGCTCCAGGGCGTCGGCCTTGGCGCGGGCCTCGCGGGTGACCTCCTCGGCCTTGGAACGGGCCTCGGAGAGCAGCTGGTCGGCCTCGCGCCGGGCGTCGGAGACGTGGTCGTCGGCGGTGCGCTGGGCCATCATGAGCACCCGCAGCGCCTGCTGCTCGCCGTCCGCGGCGGCGGCCGGGCCACCCTGCGCGCGGACCTGCTCCAGCTCGGCCTGCATCGCCCGGGCCGCCTGCTCGGCGGCCGCCTTGTCGCGCTGCACCCGGTCGAGCTGGGCCTTGACGTCGTTGAGCTCCGCCGCGAGCCGGGCGTCGCCGCCGGGGCCGGCGGGAGCGCCGCCCCGACCGCCGCGCTCCACCTGGGCGCGCAGCTCGTTGTTCTCCTCGATCAGACGGGCCAGCTCGCGCTCGACCTCGTCCAGGAAGGCGTCGACCTCCTCCTCGTCATACCCCCGCTTGCCGATCGGCGGCTTTTTGAAGGCGACGTTGTGGACGTCGGCCGGGGTCAGCGGCATCGAAACTCCTCGGGTCAGTTGCGGCCGCGAAAGCGCTCTGGTCAGGCGAAGGCCAGGATCAGGCGCCTAAACACGAACTCCATCAGCACGAACAGGATAACCAGGAGCACAAGGGAGGCCAGGTCGATGCTCACGGTACCAATTCGCAGTGGTGGGATCACACGCCTCAACGCGCGCAGGGGCGGATCAGTGACGCTCCACACGACTTCCAATCCCGCCGATGCTCCTCGGCCGGGTTGCCAGCGGCGACCATAAGCCAGAACTGCGCCGAGGACAAATCGGGCCAAGAGCACAAGCAGGAAGAAATACAGGAGCAGATAAAGCACCTGGAACAGGATCGACAACACGGCAGGCGACGTCCCTCGGTCGTGCGGGCTAGCTCAGGCTGAAAAAGCCGCCCTCAGCGATCTTGGCCTTGTCCTCCGCGGTGACCTGGACGTTGGCCGGTGAGAGCAGGAACACCCGGTTGGTCACGCGCTCGATCGTACCGCGCAGGCCGAACGCGAGCCCGGCGGCGAAGTCGACCAGCCGGCGGGCGTCCGCCTCGTCCATCTCGGTGAGGTTGATGATCACCGGCACGCCGTCACGGAAGTGCTCGCCGATGGTGCGCGCCTCGCGGTAGGTGGTCGGGTGCAGGGTGGTGATCTGGTAGCGCTGCTCGTCCTCGGGCACCACCGCCCGCTCGCGCGGCTGGGCCTGCGGCGCCAGGGCGAGGTTGTCGCGGGTGTGGTAGGTCAGCGCGCCGGAGGTCTCCCCCGCGCCGGACCGGGTGATCGACCGGACGCTGGACCGCTCGGTCCGCTCCGGCCGCTCCACCTCGGCGCGGTCGGTCTCGACGGCGCGGCTCGACGCGCGCTCGGTCAACCGGCCGCGGTCGCCGACCCGCCCCCGGGTCGCCGGCGGCTCCTCGGACTCGTCGTCCTCGTCGTCGGCGAACTCCTCCGAGTAGCGGCTCGACCGGTAGCGCGACTCGCGGTAGCCACCCTTGTCGTAGCCACCGTCCTCGTACGCCCGCTCCTCGTCCTCCTCGACGAGACCGAGCCAGACCCCCGCCTTGCGCAGTGCACCCATCCCCGCGCCCTTCCGTCCGCCGTGCGGCACGCGCCCCCGTTGCCGTGTCGCTTGATCACGAGTGGACAAACGATGCCCACCGGACCGGATCGGCAATCCCCTGGCGAGCGATTCGCGGTCCGCTCGCCACGGCCCCCGGCTACGGGAACGCCGTTCCTGAACAACACTGATGTAATTTGCTTCCTTCGCGGTCAGGCTACCGCAGCGTGGGGCGCATTCCGAGCAACGCGCTGCCGACGCGGACATGTGTCGCGCCGTACCCGATCGCAATTTCCAGATCGCCGCTCATGCCCGCCGACAGCACCGTGGCACCGGGGTGGTCGGCGCGGAACCGCGCCGCCACCTCGGCCAGCCGGGCGAACGCCCGGTCCGGCTCCCAGCCGAGCGGAGCGACCGCCATGAGGCCGGCGAGTCGCAACGCGCCGGCCCCGGCCACCGCCGCGGCCACCGCGCCGAGCCCCCGGTCCGGGTCGGCCGCGTCCGGCAGCGCCCCACCGCGGGCGGGATCACCGTCGACGCTCACCTGCACGAGCACGTCCAGCGGCCGGTCCCGGACGGCGGCCGCGGCGCCGTCCAGGGCGGTCGCCAGCCGCACGCTGTCGACCGACTGGACCACGTCGGCGTAGCGGACCACCGAGCGGGCCTTGTTGCGCTGCAGCTGGCCGATGAAGTGCCAGCGCGGCGTCGCCCCGGCGGCGGCCGCCTCGGCCGCCTTCGGGGCCGCCTCCTGGTCGCGGTTCTCCCCCACGTCGGTCACCCCGAGCCCGGCCAGCGCGACCACGTCGGCGGCCGGATACGTCTTGGTGACCGCGACCAGGGTGACCTCGCCCCGGGCCCGCCCGGCCGCCGCGCAGGCGTCGGCGATGCGGGACCGGACCCGGGCGAGGCCGGCCGCCAGCTCGGCGCGACGGTCGGGTCGCACCGTGGTGGATGAGTCGGTCATCGGCGCGGCTCAGGACCCGTTCTTGAGGAAGTCCGGGACGTCGACGTCGTCGAAGAGCACCCGGCGCGGCGACTGCTGCGGGGCCGGCACGGTGGCCGGCGGCGCGACTGGCGGATTCGCCGGCGCCGGCTGGTTCTGGTTGCTCTTGCGGGGCGCGTCCGCCGCCTTGTACGCCGGCATGCCACCGTCGAAGCCCGCCGCGATCACGGTCACCCGCACCTCGTCGCCGAGCGCGTCGTCGATGACCGCGCCGAAGATGATGTTGGCCTCCGGGTGGGCCGCGTCGGTGACCAGCTGCGCCGCGTCGTTGATCTCGAACAGGCCCAGGTCGGAGCCACCGGCGATGGAGAGCAGCACGCCCCGCGCACCGTCCATGCTCTGCTCCAGCAGCGGGCTGGAGATGGCCGCCTCGGCCGCCTCCACAGCGCGGTTCTCGCCGCGCGCGCTGCCGATGCCCATGAGCGCGCTGCCGGCGCCGCTCATCACGCTCTTCACGTCGGCGAAGTCCAGGTTGATCAGGCCCGGCGTGGTGATCAGGTCGGTGATGCCCTGGACACCGGAGAGGAGCACCTGGTCCGCGGTGCGGAAGGCGTCCATCATGGAGATGTTCCGGTCGCCGAGCGCGAGCAGCCGGTCGTTCGGGATCACGATGAGCGTGTCGCACTGGTTGCGCAGCTCCTCGATGCCCGCCTCGGCCTGCACCTGGCGGCGCTTGCCCTCGAAGGAGAACGGCCGGGTGACCACACCGATGGTGAGCGCGCCGAGCTTGCGGGCGATGTTGGCCACCACCGGCGCGCCGCCGGTGCCGGTGCCGCCGCCCTCGCCGCAGGTCACGAAGACCATGTCGGCGCCCTTGAGCACCTCCTCGATCTCGTCGCGGTGGTCCTCGGCGGCGTTCTTGCCCACGTCCGGATTGGCGCCGGCGCCCAGCCCACGGGTCAACTCCCGGCCGACGTCGAGCTTCACGTCGGCGTCGCTCATCAGCAGCGCCTGCGCATCGGTGTTGATCGCGATGAACTCGACGCCCTTGAGCCCAACCTCGATCATCCGGTTGACGGCGTTCACGCCACCGCCACCGATGCCGACGACCTTGATGACCGCCAGGTAGTTGTGCGGAGGTGTCATCTCCGGTCCTTTCCCTTCGAGATTGGCATGGGCCGACCCCACACGGCTTGGCCAGACCAGCGGCGGAGCATTTCCCAGCTGTTCCTACGGCTGAAACCCTCACCCTCTACTAGAGGCTTAGAGCGATGTCAACCACTGATCTCTTCGGGGCAACGTATGCGCCGCCGCGCGCTGAGCCAAGGACCTTTCCGGCGTGTCGCCCGTGGAGCGGGCCGGCTCACGTCGTCGACCGGCGGATCACTGGAAGGTGACCACGTCCGGGGCGCTGACGTCGATCGTGTCGGCCTTCCGACCGAGCAGGGCGGTCGCCACCTTGGACTTGTCCGGGCTGCGGGTCGCGTCGCCCCAGACCACCTTCCGGTCGTCGCGCAGCAGCAGGGTGATCCGGGCCAGCCCGGCCACGTCCACCGCGACCAGCTCGGCGCGCAGCTTCGGGCTGAGCGCGGAGAGCACGTCCAGCCCGGCGCGGGTGCCCGGGTCGTCAGGCGCCGGCCTGCCGACCCGGACGACGGGCAGCCCCCCGGGGGCCTGGTCCAGGTTCTGGAAGACCACGCCGGCGCGGTCGACGACGGCCCACCGGTCGCCCTGCGGCACCGCGGCCACCGGGGTCCGCTCCACCACCCGGATCACCAGGGCGCCCGGCCAGTCCCGCTCCACCGTGGCCCGCTCCACCGGGGCGAGCGCGCCGACCCGGCGGGCGGTCGCGGCCAGGTCCACCCGGGCCAGCGGCGCCTCGTCGGGCACGGCGGCGGCGTCGCGTACCTCGACCGGGGTGACCAGCTCGGCGCCGACCACCCGTACCTCCCGGACGCCGAACAGGCCGGTCCCCAGCACGGTCCAGGCGACCAGCCCGGCGACGGCCAGCACGGCGACGGTGACCGCCCAGGGCAGCGCCGCGCGCATCCGCCGCTGCCGGGCCCGGGCCATGAAGCGCCGGGTGGACGGCGGTACGGCGTCCGCGCCGGCCCGGACCAGCTGCCACCGCCGGGCCGGGTTGCGCCGGCCGGCCCCGCCGTCCTGGCCGGGGGTGCGGCCGCGGGCCGGGCCGGGGCTCATCCGGCCGCGGCCGCCGCGCCGTCCGGGTCGACGCCGGTGCCGATGGCCGCGGCGTCGCCGGTCCGGGCCAGCAGGGCGTCGAGCAGCTGGTCGCCCATCAGCGAGATCGGCGGCGCGCCCATGGTCACCACCACGTCGCCCGGCCGGGCCCGGCGGGCCACCTCGGCGGGCACGTCGTCCCACGCCTCGACGAAGACCTTCCGCTCCGCCGGCAGCGGCACCACCGCGAGCAGCGCGGCCGAGCCCTCGCCGGGCTGGCGCAGCTCGCCCGGGCCGAAGACCTCCAGCAGCACCAGCTCGTCGGCGATGCCGAGGGCGGCGGCGATCTCCGCCTGGAGGTCGCGGGTGCGGTAGAGCCGGTAGGGCTGGAAGACCACGATCAGCCGGCCCTCGCCGGCCACCTCGCGCAGAGTCTGCAGGGCCAGCGTCATCGAGGTCGGGTGGTAGGCGTACTCGTCGTAGACCAGCACGCCGTCCGCGACGCCCTTGCGCTCGAACCGCCGCCGCACACCGGGGAACGCGCCGAGCGCGGCCTCCGCCGCCGTGATCGGCAGCTCCAGCAGGTACGCGGCGAGCACCGCGGCGGCGCTGTTGAGCCCCATGTGCCGCCCCGGCACCGGGAGCCGGATCTCGCCCAGCGACCGGCCCTCGATCTCGGCCAGGTAGCGCACCCCCTGCGCGGAGGAGGCCATCCCGCTGAGCTTCAGGTCGGCGTCGGCGGACTCGCCGTAGGTCCAGACCCGGCGCCCCTCGGCCCGCAGCGTCTCGGCCAGCCGCCGGCCGCCCGGGTCGTCGGCGCAGGTGACGATGAAGCCCTCCGGGTCGGTGAGCCGGGCGAACTCGGCGAAGGTCGCCTCCAGGTTGGCCAGGTCGCCGTAGGTGTTGAGGTGGTCCGCCTCGATGTTCGTGATGATCGACAGGTACGGGCGGTAGATGAGGAACGAGCGGTCGCTCTCGTCCGCCTCGACCACGAAGTGCTCGCCGGTGCCGTGGTGCGCCCCGGAGCCGACTTCGGAGATCTCGCCGCCGATCACGAAGGACGGGTCGGCGCCGGCCTGCTGGAGCACCATGGTGACCATCGACGTGGTGGTGGTCTTGCCGTGGGTGCCGGCGACCGCCACGGTCCGGCGGCCGGTCATCGCGGCGGCGAGGGCCTCGGAGCGGTGCAGCACCCGCAGGCCGCGCCGGCGTGCCTCGACCATCTCCAGGTGGTCCTGCGGGATGGCCGAGGAGTAGACGACCGTGTCCACCCCGTCGAGGTTGGCCGCCTCGTGGCTCATGTGGATGGTGCCGCCGAGCGCCCGCAGGCCGGCCAGGGACGGCCACTCCCGCAGCTCGCTGCCGGAGACCGGCAGGCCCCGGGTGAGGAAGAGCCGGGCCAGGCCGCTCATGCCGACGCCGCCCACCCCGATCAGGTGGATCCGGCCCAGGTCCTCCGCGGTCATCGTGCCGGCGGGGGTGAACTGCGCGGTGTTCATGCGAGGTACCTTCCGGTCGCGGCGGCCCGCATCAGCGGGACACCGCCTCGTAGACGAAGTTCAGCAGGGCCACGTCGCCGTCGCGCCGGCCGTACGCGGCCGCGGCGGCGCCCATCGCGGCGAGCCGCTGCGGGTCCCGGATCAGCGGGATCACCGTGCGCTCCACCCAGGCCGGGGTCACCTCGGCGTCGTCGACGAGCAGCCCGCCGCCGGCCTCCACCACGGGCAGCGCGTTGCGCTTCTGCTCCTGGTTGCTGTGCGGGTAGGGCACGTAGATGGTGGGCAACCCGATCGCGGCCACCTCGGCGCAGGTCATCGCGCCGCCGCGGCCCAGCATCAGGTCGGCGGCCGCGTAACCCAGCTCCATCTCGGACAGGTAGGGCAGGGTCACGTACGGCACCGGCAGGTCGGTGGGGACGGAGACCGGCTCGTTGCGGGCGCCGATCACGTGCAGCACCTGCACGCCGTTGCGGGCCAGTTCCTTGGCCGCCCCGGAGACCGCCAGGTTGATCGAGCGGGCGCCCTGCGAGCCGCCGGCCACGAAGAGCACCGGAAGGTCGGGGCGGAGGCCGAAGTGGGCGCGGGCGGCGTTGCGCACGGCGTTCCGGTCCAGCCCGGCAATGCCCCGGCGCAGCGGTACCCCGACCACCCGGGCGTCGCGCAGCGACTCGGCCTGCGCCGGCTGGTGCGGGAAGCCGACCGCCACGTTCTTGGTGAACTTCATGCCGAGCCGGTTGGCCACGCCCGGCGGCACGTTCACCTCGTGGATGACGATGGGCAGTTCGCGCCGCCACGCGGCCAGGTAGCCGGGCACCGAGACGTAGCCGCCGAAGCCGATCACGACGTCGGCCCGTACCTCGTCGAGGATCTTGCCCGCCGCGCGGGCCGCCTTCCACATCCGGTCCGGGGTGCGCACCAGGCTCATGTTGACCGAGCGCGGCAGCTGGTAGGCCGGGATCTGGCGCAGGTCGTACCCGGCCGGCGGGATCAGCTCGTTCTCCAGCCCCTTGGGTGTGCCGAGGCAGGTGATCCGGACGCTCGGGTCGTGTCGGCGCAGGCAGTCGGCGAAGGCCAGCAACGGGTAGATGTGCCCACCCGTGCCTCCTCCGCAGAGCACCACCGAACGCAGCGGACCCATCAGCGTCTCCTCTCGCTCGCCGTGCCGGCGCGTGCCCGGTCGGACCGGGCGCCGCGGGCCGCGGCCTGGTCGTCCTGCCGCCGCGGGCGGGACCGGGGCACGGACCCTCGGTCCGCCGGCGGCGACGCCGGTCGGCGGCGCCGGCCGGGAAGCGGCGGCAACGGGGCCCACACTAGTCGGACCCACCGGGCCGGCGGACGGGCATGCAGGGCTCGGGCCGCGTCGGGCTCGGCGCGGGCGAAGGAGGCGAGCATCCCGACCGCGGCCAGGGTCACCACCAGAGCGCTGCCGCCGTCGGAGATGAACGGCAGGGGTACGCCGGTGAGCGGCAGCAGCCCGGTGACCCCGCCGATGTTGATCACGGCCTGGCCGACCAGCCAGGCGGTGACCCCGGCGGCGGCGAGCCGGCGGAACGGGTCCTCCACCCGGCGGGCGATCCGCAGCCCGGTGTACGCCAGCACGGCGAAGAGCACCAGGACCACGGCGCAGCCGACCACGCCGAGCTCCTCGGCGATGATGGCGAAGATGAAGTCGTTGTGCGCCTCGGGCAGCCAGCCGAACTTGAAACTGCTCTTGCCCAGCCCGACGCCGAACCAGCCGCCGTGCTCGATGGCGTTGCGGGCCTGCACGAGCTGGTAGCACTGGTCCTCGAAGCACTTGGCCGGGTCGGACTGGTTGAGGAACATGGTGAGCCGGGCCAGCCGGTAGTTCTCCGCGCCCCGCTCGCCGGAGCCGGCGCCGAGCGAGGCCACCGCGACCAGCAGGCCCACGCCGGCCAGGCCGACCGCGGAGAGGGCGGCGAAGACCTGCAGCCGCACCCCGGCCGCCCAGAGCAGGCCGATCACCAGCGCGAGCAGGCAGAGCATGCTGCCCAGGTCGTTGTAGCCGACCAGCACGAAGAGCAGGCCGACCACCGGGAAGAGCGGGGTGGCCAGCTCCTTCCACCAGCCGAGCGCGGCGCCCTTGCGGGCCAGCACGTGCGCGCCCCACAGCACGAGGGCGAACTTGGCCACCTCGACCGGCTGCACCGAGATCGGGCCGAGGTAGAGCCAGAGCAGCTCGGCCCGGAGCGGACCCACCGACTTCACCCGGAACAGCGCCGCCAGCGCGACCAGCATGTTGAGCAGCACCAGCAGCACCACGGCCACGCCGAGCGCGGGCCGGCCCAGCGTCCGGAAGGTGCGCGCCGGGAGGCGCTGGCACGCCCAGAACGCCACGATGCCGATCACCGCGAAGATGGTCTGCTTGACCAGGGAGGCGGACGCGTCACCGCCCTCGGCGTAGTCCTTCACGCTGGTGGCGGAGAAGACCATGGTCAGGCCGATCAGCAGCAGCAGGCCGGCGCTGGAGAGCAGCAGGTAGTAGGAGGCCAGCGGCCGGGCCAGCAGGCCACGCAGCGCGGCCAGCCCGCCGGCCCCGTCCAGCCCGAGCAACGGCCCGGGCGGGTCGGCCGGGCGGGTCGCGGCGGGCGGCCGTCGGGCCTGCGTGTCGGTCGTGCCCTCGGTGTCCTTTGCCTCCCCCACCCGCCCATCATGGCGGCTCGACCCGCCCGCCCGTGGCGCAACCGCCCGGTCGGCGTGTCGGAACGCGAAACGGCGGGACCCCTGGTAACGCCCAGGGATCCCGCCGTGACGCAGCGGCAGCGGGGTCAGCTCACCGCGGCGAGGAACTCGCTGTAGAACAGGCCCAGCGCGATGGCCACCCCGATGCCGGCGATGATCCAGAACCGGACCACGATGTTGACCTCGCTCCAGCCGGCCAGCTCGAAGTGGTGCTGGAGCGGCGACATCCGGAACACCCGCTTGCCGGTGGTCCGGAACGAGATGATCTGGATCACCACGGACATCGTGATGATCACGAAGAGGCCGCCGATGATCGGCAGCAGCAGGATGGTCCGGGTGGACATCGCCATGCCGGCGATCAGGCCGCCAAGGCCGAGCGCCCCGGTGTCGCCCATGAAGATCCGGGCCGGCGAGGTGTTCCACCAGAGGAAGCCGACGCAGGCCCCGGCCGCCGCGCCGGCGATCAACGCGATCTCCAGCGGGTCCCGGACGGTGTAGCAGTACGCCTCGGTGTAGTTCGGGTCGGCGCACCAGTGCCGGTACTGCCAGAAGGCGATCAGCGCGTACGCGGCGAGGACCATCACCGAGGCGCCGGTGGCCAGGCCGTCCAGGCCGTCGGTGAGGTTCACCCCGTTGGTCGCCGCCATCACCACCAGGATGATGACGATCACCGCGCCGATCTTGCCGATCTCCAGGGCCGGGATGTCCCGGATGAAGCTCAGCATGGTGCTGCCGACGGTCTCGGTGTTGGTCGCGTTTCCCCGGACGTCGGTCATGCTGCTCGGGAAGTAGAGCGCCACCACGCCGAAGATCGCGCCGACCAGGATCTGGCCGGCCAGCTTGCCGCGCTTGTTCAGGCCGCCGCTGTGCCGCTTGCGGACCTTCAGGAAGTCGTCGATGAAGCCGACCGCACCGGAGAACACCATGAGCCCCAGCAGCACCAGCGCCGTGATGGTCGGCTCGACCTGGGCGATCTGGGCGTCGGGCAGGGTGGTCAGGGCCAGGTGCCCGGCCACGTACGCGATCACCGTGGCCAGGATGAAGACCACGCCGCCCATGGTCGGCGTGCCCTTCTTGCCCTGGTGCATGGCCGGGCCCTCGGCCCGGATCGGCTGGCCGGCCTTGAGCCGGGTGAACACCTTGATCGCGATCGGGGTGCAGAACAGCGAAACCAGGAAGGCGACCCCGATGGCGACGATCACCGCCCTCATGCGGCCGAACCTTCCGCGGCGTCCGCGCGCAGCGCGTCGGCCACCTCCCAGGTGCGGTACCGGGAGCCCTTCACCAGCACCACGTCACCCGGACGTAGCTCGCTCCGCAGCACCTCGACGGCCGCCGCCTGATCGGTGAGCAGCACCGACTCTCCTCCCCAGTTGCTTACCGCTGTCGCGCCTTCGTGGATCGGCGCCGCCGGCTCGCCCACCACGAGCAGCCGGTCTACCCCCAGTTCGGCCGCGAGCCGGCCGACCTGCTGGTGCCCCTCCCGTTCGAAGTCGCCCAACTCGGCCATGTAACCGAGCACCGCGACGGTACGCCCCGTACCCCGCATGCTCGCCAGCGCCCGCAGCGCCACGCCGGTGGAGGCCGGATTGGCGTTGTACGAGTCGTCGATCAAGGTCACCCCGTCGGGGCGTTCGAGGACGTCCATCCGGCGGGTGGAGACCAGGCCCAGCTCGCCCAGGGCCACCGCCAGGTCGGCCAGGGGCAGGCCCAGCTCGCGGGCCACCGCCGCGGCGGCCACCGAGTTCGACACCTGGTGCCGGCCGGTCAGCCCGAGCCGCACCGGCGCGCTCCCCTCCGGCGTGACCAGGGTGTACGACGGCCGGCCCCGCCCGTCGAGCGTCACGTCCACGGCGCGCACGTCGGCCCGCTCGGACTCGCCGTAGCGGACCACCCGGGCCTCGGTACGCGCCGCCATGGCGTCGACCCGCGGGTCGTCGGCGTTGAGCACGGCGAGCCCGTCGGCGGGCAGCGCCTCGACCAGCTCCCCCTTGGCCAGCGCGATGGTCTCCACCGAGCCGAACTCGCCGAGGTGCGCCACCCCGACGTTGAGCACCACCGAGATCCGCGGCGGCACCACCTCGCACAGGTAGCGGACGTGCCCCACCCCGCGGGCGCCCTTCTCCATCACCAGGTAGCGGGTCTCCGGCCCGGCCTGCAACGCCGTGTACGGGTGCCCCAGCTCGTTGTTGAACGAGCCGGGCGGCGCCACGGTCGGGCCGAGCCGGACGGCGAGCTGGGCGATCAGGTCCTTGGTGGTGGTCTTGCCGGAGGAGCCGGTCAGCCCGATCACGGTCAGCCCGGGCAGCCGGTCGACCACCGCGCGGGCCAGCCGGCCCATCGCGTCGAGCGCGTCGCCCACCAGCACCATGGGCACGCCGGGCACCTCGCGGGTGCCGAGCACGGCCACCGCGCCGGCGGAGACCGCGCCGGCCGCGTAGTCGTGGCCGTCCACCTTCTCTCCCGGGAAGGCGACGAAGAGGCCGCCGGGGGTGACCTTGCGGGAGTCGAACTCCACCGAGCCGGTCACCCGGGCGTCCGGGTCGGCGGCGACCAGCCGGCCGTCGACCGCGGCGGCCACCTCGGCCAGGGTCAGGGGGATCATCGCTGGCCCACCAGGTCGCCGAAGCGGGCGCGCAGCGCCTCCGCCAGCTCCACCCGGTCGTCGAACGGCAGCACCTCGCCGTTGATCTCCTGGCCGCGTTCCTGGCCCTTGCCCAGCAGCGCCACGATGTCCCCCGGTTCGGCCACGCGGACCGCCTCCTCGATCGCGACCCGCCGGCCGGGCGCCTCGATGATCCGCGCGCCGGTGCCCGCGGCGTACGCGCCGGCCAGCACCTCGGCCCGGATCGCGGCCGGGTCCTCGGTGCGCGGGTTGTCGTCGGTCACCAGCACCACGTCGGCCCCCCGCGCGGCGGTGGCGCCCATGACCGGCCGCTTGCCCCGGTCCCGGTCGCCGCCGGCGCCCAGCACGCAGATCAGCCGGCCGTCGGTCAGGTCGCGCAGCGCCGCCAGGACCGCCTCGATGGCGTTCGCCTTGTGCGCGTAGTCGACCACCCCACGCACCGGGGCGTCGCCGCTCACCAGTTCCAGCCGGCCGGGCACCCCGCCGCAGGCGGCCACCCCCCGGGCCGCGGTGGCCGGGTCGACCCCGGCGGCCACCAGGGTCGCGACGGCCAGCAGCGCGTTGGCCACGTTGTGCCGGCCGGGCAGCGCCACCTGCGTGGGCAGGGTCAGACCGTCCGGGCCGTGCACGGTGAAGCGCTGCGCGTAGCCCTCGCCGCCGATCCCGTCGGCCCACCAGGTGGCGGTCGGGTCGCCGGCCGCCGAGTAGGTCACGGTCGCCGGTTTGCGCAGCGGCAGCAGCGCCGCGTCGTCGTGGTTGAGCACCTCGACCCGGCAGCGCCCGTCGAAGAGCTTCGCCTTGGCGGCGAAGTAGTCCGCCTCGTCGGCGTGGAAGTCCAGGTGGTCGGAGCCGAAGTTGGTGTAGCCGCCGACGTCGAACCGGACCCCGCCGACCCGGCCCATGGCCAGCGCGTGGCTGGACACCTCCATGACCACGGTGTCCACCCCGCGCTCGCGGGCCACCGCGAGCATGGCGTGCAGGTCGGTCGCCTCCGGGGTGGTCCGGACGCTGTCGATCACCAGGTCGCCGAGCCGGGTCTCCACCGTGCCGATCAGGCCGGTGGTGTGCCCGGCGGCGCGCAGCCCGGACTCGATCAGGTAGCTCGTGGAGGTCTTGCCGGCGGTGCCGGTCACCCCGATCATGGTCAGTCCGGCGGTCGGGTCGCCGTAGACGGTGGCGGCGACCTCGCCGAGCACCGCCCGGGGGTCGTCGACGACCAGCACCGGCAGGCCCGCCCCGGCGGCCAGCGCGACGCCGGCCGGGTCGGTCAGCAGGGCCACCGCGCACGCCCCGGCCGCGGCGGCGGCGAACTCCGCGCCGTGCCGGCGGGCCCCGGGCAGGGCCGCGTACAGGTCGCCGGGGCGCACCTCCTGGCTGGCGTGGGTCACCCCGGTGACGGCGACCTCGGCGGCCCCCTCCGGTGGCGCTACGGCCAGCCGGGCGGCGAGGTCGCCGAGCCGGACGGGATTCACGGTGGCGGGACGTGGATTGCCGGACACGGCGTCAGACCCTACCCGGTCGTCGGGGTCCGACCGCACAGCCGCCCCGGTGGTTCGTCGCCACTCACCGATGATGTCCCGCCCTCCTGGCTCAGTGCGGGAAGACCTCGAACTTCGGGGACTTGTTGGTCGCCGAGGGCGGCACCCGGTAGTGCCGGAGAGTGAAGCCCATCATCTCCCGGAAGGCCGGCGCGGCCACCCGGCCGCCCTCGCCGCCCGGGCTCCAGACGAAGACCGCCACCACGTACCGCGGCTTCTCCGCCGGGGCCATCCCGATGAACGAGCCGACCTCGCCGGGCTGGAGCTTGCCGTTGTCGTAGCGCAGGCCGGTACCGGTCTTGCCGGCCACCCGGTAGCCGGGCACCGCGGCGGCCAGGCCGGTGGCCTGCCCGTCCGGGCCGTCGACCGTGGTGACCGCCTCCAGCATCCGGCGCAGCGCGGCCGCATTGGCCGGGCTGAGCACCGACCGGGTGACCGGGGTGGCGCCGGGCGTCTTCTTCCCGTCCGGCCCGATCACGTTCTTGATCAGGTGCGGCTGGACGTACGTGCCGTTGTTGGCGATGGCGGCGTACGCGGCGGCCATCTGCAACGGGGTGGCGTCCACGCTGTGCCCGATCGGCACCGACCCGTCGGACGAGTCGCTCCACTGGTCGGCGGGGAGCAGCCGACCGCTGGCCTCCCCCGGCATGCCCTCACCGGTGGGCTGGCCCAGCCCGAACCGCTTCTGGTAGTCGATCAGCCGGTCCCGGCCGAGCTTGTCGGCGATCTCGATGGTGCCGACGTTGGAGGAGAAGGCGAGCATCCCCGGGATGCTCATGGTGCGCCCGTCTGCCGGGTGGGTGTCCCGGAAGGTGGTGTCGCCCTTCTGGATCGTGTTGGCCACCGGGAAGGCGGTGTCCGGGGTGATCACGCCCTCCTGGAGCGCTGCGCCGTAGGTGATCGCCTTGTGGATCGAGCCCGGGTCGACGATGAAGCTGGTGGCCGCGTCCTCCCGGTCGGTGGGCGTGCTCTCCCCCGGGTCGGCCGCGTCGTACGTCGGCTGGCTGGCCTGGGCCAGCACCTCGCCGGTGGGCACGTCGATGATCACGGCGGCCCCGACGCTGCCCCTGGTCTGGGCCATCTGGTCCGACAGGATCCGCTGCGTCATGAACTGGAGGTCCCGGTCGATGGTCAGCGACAGCGAGCTGCCCGGCTTCGGCTGGGTGGTCTGGCTGTAGCCGCCCGGGATGGGTGCGGCCAGGTCGCCCTGGCCCACCTCGTAGGTCTTCTTGCCGGGCTGCCCCTCCAGCAGGTCGTCGTACTTCATCTCCAGGCCCTCAAGACCGTTCATGTCCTGGCTGACGAAGCCGATCAGGTTGGCCGCCAGGTCGCCGCCGGGCACCTCGCGCCGCTCGTCCCGGTGCACGTTGATGCCGGCCAGGTCGAGCGCCATGATCTGCTTGGCCCGGTCGATATCGACACCGCGGGCCAGGTAGGCGAATCGGGACTTCGTGGTGGTGCCCGGGAGGGTGCGCTCCTTCATCTTGTCGGCCAACTCGGAGGCGGGCATCCCGAGCAGCGGGGAGAGCAGCCGCGCGGTGGCGAACCGGTCCTTGACCAGCGTCGGGTCGGCGTAGACGTACCGCGCCTCGACGCTGTGCGCCAGCGGCTCGCCGGTGCGGTCGTAGATGGATCCGCGCGGGGCCGGCAGCTCGACCACGGCGACCCGGTCCGCGAGCCCGCCGTCGGCGTACGCCGGGGTGCTGACGGTCTGGAGGAAGACCAGCCGGATGCCGATGGTGGTGAAGAGCGCCAGCACGAGCAGGGTGCCGAGGCGCAGCCGGCGGCGCGGGTCGGCGAGCTTCGGCGGCCGGCGCGGCTTGCGGACCGG
>NZ_JBEXLR010000130.1:0-15760 GCF_040610095.1 Micromonospora sp. NPDC004540 | reverse complement strand
CCCGCGGGGCCCCCCCCGGGCCGCCCCCCGGGCCCGGGGGCTGCCGGGCTCACCTACCCGGTTGCTCTTCCTCGGCCGGGCCCGCGATCGCGGGCCGGCCCTTCTCGGCGTACGCCGTCAGAGCAGTGACATGTGCACGTGGTCGGTGTGGTCGGAGGGTCCGCTGTAGGACTTCCAGCCGGTGGCCGGGAACCAGATCTGCCGGTTCCAGATCACGTAGTAGATGCCCAGCCGGTCGGCGTTGCGAATGAGGAAGGCGGCGACGTTGTTGCCGTACATCCGCTGGTCCTTGGTGCGCCAGGAGGAGAAGCCGCTGTTCTGCAGAGACCAGTCGCAGGCCCGGCCCTTGGGATGCTCCCACGGCCCGCCGGGGCGGTAGCAGCCCACGAACCGGTTGAAGCCGGCCCGCTTGACCTCCTTGTACGCGTGCAGCGTGCGCGGGGTGACGCAGCCGGAGGTGGTGGGGTCGTTCTCGCTGCACGACTCGGGCTTCCAGTCGCCGTCGGAGGTGCGGCCGGGGCCGATCCGGGCGACCGGCGAGGTGGCCGCGACGAGGCCGCCGGTGAAGCCGAGCCCGCCGACCAGCTTCAGCGCCTTCTCGGTCTCGGCCTTCTCGCGGGCCATCGCGTTCTTCTGCTTCTCCTGCTCGCGCACCTCGGCGTCGAGCGCGATCTTGGCCTGCTCCGCGCGGGTCTTCGCGGCGTTGATGGCGGCGAGCTTCTGCGCGTTGAACAGGTTCAGCTCGTCGAGGGCGGAGGCCCGCCGGACGAACGAGTCGGGCGCGTTGCTCTCCAGCAGCATGGCCATGGCGCCCATCCGGCCGGTCCGGTAGGACTGCGCGGCGATCTGGGCCACCTGCGGGCTCAGCGCGTCGAGTTCGGCCTGCGCCGCCTTCACCTCGAGGGCGAGCTGGAGCTGGCGCTTGCGCGACTTGTCCAGCTTCGCCTTGGCCTGGATGTAGGCCCGGTTGGCGGTGTCGATGGCCTCGGTGATGAGGGGGTCGTCGTCGTCCTCGGAGTGCCCCGAGGGGGTGGGGGTGCTCGGAGCCGCCGTAGCCGGGGTCGGCCCGGCCAGCACGGCGAGCGCGGCCAGCACGGCCACCACGGGGGTCAGCCAGCGGCGCAGGGGTGCCGTCACAGTGTTCCCTTCCGTCGGCCGCCGACCGGGTTAGCTGCCGGGTTCGGGACGGAAGTGGCCCCTACCGCTCGCGCGGATTCACCCCATGTACCTGGTTCCCCGGCTCGCCCGCGGGCGATTGGGCGGCGGCACCGCTGGCGCCGGTGTGTGCCTTCGGCGGTGACCGGCAGCGAGGTTACCCGAGAGTCCTCCCCGTGTTCTACGTCCGGAAGCCGACCAATAGCGAGATTTCGTCCTTGCCCAGCGTGACCAGGATCGCGTTTGGAATCCGCCGTCACGCTGCGGAGTGTCACCATGCGGCCTCCGTGCTCCTGTCGCCGCCGGGCCACCCGCCGGCGCGCGGCCCGGGCGCCCCGCCGAGCGCCTCCAGCGCCTCGTCCCGCCCGACCGACGACCGCGGCGCGGGGGGATCCGCCGGCTTCGCGGCGGTCGCGCGCCGCCCGGCGGTGGTGACCATCGCGGCCAGTGCGGTGGTCAGCGGTACGGCGGCGATCAGGCCGAGCGTGGCCACCGCGCTGCGGACGATCTCCTGGGCCAGGAACTCGCTGGTGAGGATCTCGCCCACCGGCCGGGAATCGGCGACGAGCAGGAGCAGCAGCGGCAGCGAAGCGCCCGCGTAGGCCAGCACGATGGTGTTGACCGTGGAGGCGATGTGCGCCCGGCCCACCCGGGTGGCCGCCCGGTAGAGATGCCGCCGGGACAGCGCGGGGTTGGCGTGGGCCAACTCGGTGACCGTGGCCGCCTGGGTGACCGTGACGTCGTCCAGCACACCCAGCGAGCCGATGACGATCCCGGCCAGCAGCAGGCCGTGCAGGTCCACGTCGCGCTGGAACATCGACAGGGTGGTGGCGTCCTCGCTGCCGAAGCCGGTCAGGTGGGTGGCGGCCGTGGCCAGGGTGCCGAGCACCCCGGTCAGCACGAGGCTGCCGAGCGTGCCGAGCACGGCCACCGAGGTCTGCGCGGTGATCCCGTGCGTCAGGTAGAGCACCACGAACATGATCAGAGCGGCGCCGACGATCGCCACCAGCAGCGGTGGCTGGCCGGCGCCGATTCCCGGCAGCACGAAGCCGAGCAGAATGGCGAAGCTCGCCACCAGCCCGCCCAGCGCGGCCAGCCCGCGCCAGCGGCCGAACGCCACGATCGCCACGGCGAAGAGCACCGCCAGCCAGACCAGCGGCGTGCCGCGCTGGTGCTCGGCGATGTTGTAGCTCTTCACCGCCGGATCGGCCGGGTCGGTCAGCTCGACCAGGATCACCTCGTCGCCGACCTCGACGCGGGGCGCGCCGGGGCCGGCGGGCACGGGCGTCTCGACCTGCCGGCCGGCGTCCGGGCCCTGCTCGGCGGCGACGGTCACCGTCCCGCACGGCCCGGCGGAGCCGCCCGGTCCCCCCTCCGGCGCCTCCGGGGTCGGCGGGCAGGGCACGGTCACCACCCGGGTCACCGTGCCGTGGTAGCGGGGCAGCGCGGGCCCGGCCGCCGGATCCCGGTCCTGCCGGGGCCAGAGCACCACTGCGGCGACCACGGTGATCACGAAGAGCGGCACCACCGTCGCGACCAGGATCCGTCGTACCCCCGGCGGGGCGGACGGAACGGGACGGGTGTGGTCGGCGCCCATGGCGTTACTCCCAACGATTCGCATGCGGGATGCGTGTCTGGCGGGCCGGTCGGTTCACCGGGCGGCCCGGATGCTCGCGGAACGATGCGGGCCGGGTCGTCGCCGGGAATGGTAGCCACGTGAGCCTGACCGCGCCGGGGACGAGACGCGGGCCGGGACCCGACCGGTGGCGGTTCCGGGCCGGGTCGCGCGGGAGTTGGCTACCGTGGGGGCGTGGCGATGCGGACGGCGGTGACCGGGCGGTGGGTCCGGCTCCTGCTGCTGCTCTGCACGCTGGTCGGGTTGACCGCGATGCACACCCTCGGCCACGGCGGGCACGCGTCGGCGGGGCGGCCGGCCGCCCACGCGGCCGGACACACCGGCGAGGCCGCCACCGCCCCGGACTGCATGGACGACGGCTGCCCGGTGCGCGCGCTGCCGCTGACCCATCCGGGCGGTGACCCGTCCGGGTGGAGCATCTGCCTGGCCGTGCTGGGCGCGTTCGCTGTCGTGCTGCTGCTCGCCGTGCTGCTGAGGGCCGGGTCGCGCGGCGTCGCCCCGGCGGCCGGCGGCCCGCTCCGGCACGCCGCCGGCCCGCGCGCCCCGCCGCCACGGCCCTACGGGCTGCGCCTGGCGACGACGTCGGTGCTGCGCAGATAGGACGCCCGACGCGAGGGGACCGGAACACCGGTGCCCCGCGTCCCCGTCCGCTGCGTACGTTCCGACACCCGAAAGGCACACTCGTGTTCACTCGTACTTTCGCGCGCCGGGCCGCCCTGGCCGGCGTGGGCGTCACCGCCGCTCTCACCCTGGCCGCCTGTGGCGGCGACCACCCGACGTCCGGTCACGGCATGCCGGGTTCGTCCGGCACCGGCACGCCCGCCGCGGGGACCCCGGCCTCGTTCGGCGCCGCCGACGTGATGTTCGCCCAGATGATGATTCCGCACCACCAGCAGGCCGTGGAGATGTCCGAGCTGGCCGAAACCCGGGCGGCCGACCCGGAGGTGCGGAAGCTGGCCGGGCAGATCAAGGCGGCCCAGGGGCCGGAGATCGCCACCATGAGCGGGTGGCTCGCTGCCTGGGGCCGGCCGGCGCCCTCGGCGAGCGCCGGGCACGGCATGCCGGGGATGGACCACGGCATGCCCGGGATGATGTCCGAGGCCGACCTGGCGAAGCTGACCGCGGCGTCCGGCGCCGACTTCGACCGGCGGTTCCTGACCATGATGATCGCCCACCACGAGGGCGCCATCACCATGGCGAAGGAGGAGATCGCCCAGGGCGCTCACCCGGACGCCAAGGCGCTCGCGCGGCAGATCGTCACCAGCCAGCAGGGTGAGATCGACGCCATGAGGAAGATGCTCGACCGGATCTGAGTCACGTGTCGGGTGCCCGGCCGATCGCGGCGGGGCACCCGAACCGGTCAGGCCGGTCCGGCGCCCCGGAGGTCCTGGTCAGCCGCGCTTCATCAGGCGGCCGACGGCGGCCATCATCTCGGTGGCCATCTCGTCGGCGCGGCCCTCGGCGGCGCCCTCGTGCATGCAGTGCCGGGCGTGCCCGTCCAGCAGGCCGAGGCCGACCTTGTCGAGCGCGGCCTGGATGGCGGAGATCTGGGTCAGCACGTCGATGCAGTAGCGGTCGTCCTCGACCATCTTCTCGATGCCGCGGACCTGGCCCTCGATACGGCGGAGCCGCGCGAGCAGCTGGTCCTTGCTGGCGGTGTAGCCCCGGGTCGGGGTCGTCGGTGCGGTCATGACGTCGAGGATACCGTACCCCTCGGGGGTATGGTACGGTCCTTGCCGTGGCCGATACCCCCACCGGGTAGCGGTACATACAAGTGGCAGCCGTCTCTCCTCTGCTTACCCCCCCGGGGTATAGGATCGGAGGCGGCGGGAAAGGGAGATGCGCGATGGTCACCACCACGTACCAGGTGCAGGGCATGACCTGCGGGCACTGCGTCAACTCGGTCAGCACCGAGGTGAGCGCGCTGCCGGGCGTCACCGACGTCCAGGTCGACCTGACCTCCGGCCGGGTCACCGTCACCAGTGAGAGCCCGTTGGACACGGACACCGTCCGCGCCGCAGTGGACGAGGCCGGTTACGACCTCGTCGGGGCGTGACGGGTCCGCGGACCCGAAGGAACCGAGGTACCACGATGAACGCGGCGACGAAGCTGAGCGGCTTCGCCCTCGGGCTCGCGGCGGTGTTCGGCACGGCGTACGGGGTCGGTCACCTGGCCGGCCCCGTCACCCCGGCCGCCGAGACCCGCCACGACGCCACCGACGCCGGCCACGACTCCGCCGGACCCGACCACGGCGACGGCGGCCACGCGGCCACCGCCACCACCCACCTGCCCGGCGGGCTGCTCGTCTCCGAGCGTGGCTACACCCTCCAGCCGGTGACGGCTCCGGCGGGCGAGTTCGCCTTCCGGATCACCGGCCCGGACGGCCGGCCCGTCACCCGCTACGACGTGGCGCACGACAAGCGCATGCACCTGATCGTCGCCCGGCGCGACCTCTCCGGCTTCCGGCACGTCCACCCGGAGTTGGCCGCGGACGGCACCTGGCGGGTCGCCTCGCCGCTCGCCGGGGCCGGCGTGTGGCGGGCGTTCGCCGACTTCACCCCGACCGGCGGCGAGCCGCTCACCCTCGGGGTCGACGTCACCGTCCCGGGCGCGTTGGACTCCCGGCCGCTGCCGGCGCCGGTGACCAGCACCACGGTCGACGGCTACACGGTCACCCTCACCGGGGCCCCGGAGCCCGGCCGGACCAGCCGGCTCACCCTGACCGTCAGCCGGGACGGCCGGCCGGTCACCGACCTCCAGCCCTACCTCGGGGCGTACGGGCACCTGGTGGCGCTGCGCCAGGGCGACCTGGCGTACCTGCACGTGCACCCGGAGGGCACGCCCGGCGACGGGCGGACCCCGGCCGGGCCGGCGGTCACCTTCGCCGCCGAGGTGCCCACGGCCGGCGCGTACCGTCTCTACCTGGACTTCCGGCACGGCGACGCGGTGCACACCGCGGAGTTCACCGTGGTGGCCGGGGATGCCCAGACCGCGCCGGCGCCCGCCGCGCCGGCCCCCACGACCGCACCGACCCCGGACGCCGGCCACGGCACCCCGGGGCACGGGCACAATTGAGCGGAGGTGCCGCGATGACATCGACCGCGAAGTCCCTGCCGGTCGCGCCGAACCTGATCGAACTCGCGATCGGCGGCATGACCTGCGCCTCCTGCGCCGCCCGGATCGAGAAGAAGCTCAACCGGATGGACGGTGTCGAGGCCACGGTCAACTACGCCACCGAGAAGGCCACCGTCCGGTACGCCGACGAGGTCGCCCCGGCCGACCTGATCGCCACGGTGGAGAAGACCGGCTACACGGCCATCGTCCCGCCGCCGCCCGCTCAGGCCGCCGCCGAGGCGACCCCCGAGCCGGTGGACGAGCTGCGCGGGCTGCGTACGCGGCTGTGGGTGTCGGTCGTGCTGACCGTGCCGGTGATCGTGCTGGCCATGGTGCCGGCCTGGCAGTTCGACTACTGGCAGTGGCTGTCGCTGACCCTGGCCGCCCCGGTGGTGGTCTACGGCGGGCTGCCGTTCCACCGGGCCGCCTGGATCAACCTGCGGCACGGCGCGGCGACCATGGACACCCTGGTCTCGCTCGGCACCCTGGCCGCCTTCGGCTGGTCGCTGTGGGCCCTCTTCCTCGGCGACGCCGGGATGCCCGGGATGACCCACCCGTTCCGGCTCGACATCACCCGCACCGACGGGGCCGGCAACATCTACCTGGAGGCCGCGGCCGGGGTGACCGTGTTCATCCTCGCCGGCCGCTACTTCGAGGCCCGGTCCAAGCGGACCGCCGGCGCCGCCCTGCGCGCCCTGCTGGAGCTGGGCGCCAGGGACGTCGCGGTGCTGCGCGGCGGGCAGGAGACCCGGATCCCGGTGGACCAGCTGGTGGTCGGGGACCGGTTCGTGGTGCGCCCCGGCGGGAAGGTCGCCACCGACGGCGTGGTCGAGGAGGGCACCTCGGCGGTCGACGCCAGCATGCTCACCGGCGAGTCCGTGCCGGTCGAGGTGGGGCCGGGCGACACCGTGGTCGGCGCCACCGTCAACGCCGGTGGCCGGCTGGTCGTCCGGGCCACCCGGGTCGGCGGGGACACCCAGCTCGCCCAGATGGCGAAGCTGGTGGAGCAGGCGCAGACCGGCAAGGCGGCCGTGCAGCGGTTCGCCGACCGGATCTCCGGGGTCTTCGTGCCGATCGTGATCGCCCTGGCCGCCGGCACGCTGGGCTGGTGGTTCGGCACCGGGGCCGGGCCGACCGCCGCGTTCACCGCCGCGGTGGCGGTGCTGATCATCGCCTGCCCCTGCGCGCTGGGGCTCGCCACCCCGACCGCGCTGCTGGTCGGCACCGGGCGGGGCGCCCAGCTCGGCATCCTGATCAAGGGGCCGGAGGTGCTGGAGTCCACCCGCCAGGTCGACACCGTGGTGCTGGACAAGACCGGCACCGTGACCACCGGGAAGATGACCCTGGTCGACGTGCTGCCCGCCGAGGGCGAGGACGCCGCCGAACTGCTTCGGCTGGCCGGCGCGCTGGAGGTCGCCTCCGAGCACCCGATCGCCCGGGCCGTGGCGGACGGTGCCGCCGAGGCGGGACCGCTGCCCGCGGTGACCGGCTTCGCCAACGCCGAGGGCCTCGGCGTGACCGGCGCGGTCGACGGTCGCGAGGTGGTGGTCGGGCGGCTCCGACTGCTGCGCGAGCGCGGTCTCGACGTACCCGAGGAGATCGTGCGGGCGGCGACCGGCGCGGAGGCCGCCGGCCGGACGGCGGTCGTGGCCGGCTGGGACGGCCGGGCCCGCGGGGTCCTGGCGGTGGCCGACGTGGTGAAGCCGACCAGCAGGGCGGCCGTCGCCCGGCTGCGCGAGCTGGGGCTGACCCCGGTGCTGCTCACCGGCGACAACGCCACCGTGGCGAAGGCCGTGGCCGCCGAGGTGGGCATCGACGAGGTGATCGCCGAGGTGCTGCCGGCCGACAAGGTGGACGTGGTCGAGCGGCTCCAGCGCGAGGGGCGGACCGTCGCCATGGTCGGCGACGGGATCAACGACGCCGCCGCACTGGCCCGGGCCGACCTGGGGCTGGCCATGGGCACCGGCACCGACGTGGCCATCGAGGCGTCCGACCTGACCCTGGTGCGGGGCGACCTGATGGCCGCAGTGGACGCCATCCGGCTCTCCCGGCGGACCCTCGCGATCATCAAGGGCAACCTGTTCTGGGCCTTCGCCTACAACCTGGCCGCCCTGCCGCTGGCCGCCGCCGGCCTGCTCAACCCGATGATCGCCGGTGCCGCGATGGCCTTCTCGTCGGTCTTCGTGGTGGCCAACAGCCTCCGGCTGCGGGGCTTCCGCCCGGTCGGCTGACCGGCCGTGTGCCGTCGGTCCGGGACTCCGGGCCGGCGGCACGTCCGTTCACTCCGTGTGAGGACGGTGTGGTTGAGCGGGTGGCGGCCGGGGTACCTCCACCTTGTCAGGAACTGCTGAGTGGAGGTTCCCATGGGTATCGACGACAAGATCGACAACGCGACCGAGAACACCGCCGGCAAGGTCAAGGAGGGCGTCGGCCGGGCCACCGACGACGAGCGCCTCGAGGCCGAGGGCCGCAACGACCAGGCCGCCGCCAACCTGAAGCAGGCCGGCGAGAAGGTCAAGGACGCCTTCAAGAGCTGAGCACGAGTCATACGCTTCGCCGGGCCGGCAGCCCTGCCGGCCCGGCGTGCTGCGCGCGGGGGTGGCCCGGCCGCCGCGCGTCGTCACCGCCCGCTCCGGCCGGAACGACGGCCGCCGACCACACGGGAGAACGATGTCCGGTACCACCGCGATTCGCGCTGCCGCCCTCGTGACGATGACTGCGCTCGCCGCGGCCTGCCAGTCCCCCGAGGAGCCGACCGCCGAGCCGACCGCGGCGCCCAGCGCCACCGCCGTGCCCAGCGCCACCGCCGTGCCCAGCGCCACCGCCGCTCCCGCGGCCACCGCCGCGCCCTCACCGGTCACCGCCGCGAACACCGCCGCCGTCTGCGCCGCGGTCGACAAGCTGATCATCGCGAAGAGCAAGGAGATCGCCGCCGACTCCGCGGCCGCGACCCGCCGCCAGCTCACCCCCGAGCAGATCAACGACCAGGTCAAGGCCGACCTGGCCGACCTGGCCGACGACGTACGCGGGCAGGCCGCCCGGGCCGAGGACCCGGAGATCAAGGCGCTGGTCGGCGACGCCGCCCGGCGTATCGAGGCCGGCGCGAACTCGTCGACCCCGGTGAAGTGGCTCGGCTCCACGTTCGTCGAGATCCCGCAGCGGCTCACCCGGGAGTGCCGGGCCTGACGTTCGCCGGGGCTCCCTGTTGGACAGTCCACAGTGACCCACTGGGAGTCACGTCGGTGGCGGACAGTTCGTAGGATGCGAAGCGACCTCGACCCGGAGGAGCTACGCCCATGGCCCAGCCCGTCGATCCGTCCGGCCTCGGCCGCGTGCTGTCCGAGACCATGTCCGCGCTGGGGCGGTTCACCGCCGGCGCCGGCGGCGAGGCGCCCCCGCCGCCGGAGGGCGTCGGCGAGGCGGCCGACGGCCTGGTCCGGGTGACGGCCGGTCCGCCCGGGCGGATCACCGCGCTGACCCTCGACCCCCGGGTGATGCGGCTGCCCAGCGAATCCCTGGCCGAGGAGATCAGCACGGCGGTCAACGCGGCGCTCGCCGACCTCCAGGAGAAGGCGACCGCTGCCGTCCCCGGCCAGGTCGACCTCAGCTCCCTCGGCGAGCAACTGCGCCGGATCCAGGAGGACGCCGGCCGGCAGCTCACCACCTTCACCGACGCACTGGTCCAGGCCCAGGACCGGCTGTCCGGCCAGGGCGGCCGGTGATGGCCATCGAGGTCGACCCGGACGGGCTGGGCGGCTCCGGCCGCGCCCTGGGCGACGTGGGCACCCGGTTCAGCCAGGCCATGACGGCATTCCAGGCCGAGTTGGCCGCCTTCGGCCGGCCCTGGGGCTCCGACGACATCGGATCGCTGATCGGCGCCGCCCACGACGAGGTCTCCGCGTTCGCCTTCGAATGCTTCGACACCGCCCTTGAGGAGATCGCCGCCGCCGGCACCGACCTCACCGACATGGCCGTCCGCTACGCCGAGATCGAGGCCGCCATCAAGCAGGGCTTCGACGGGCTGCGACAGGCGCTGGGAGGCTGACGGTGGGGCTCGAACTACCCGGCGAGCTGCGCTCGCTGCTCGGCATCCTCGGCTACACGTGGCCGGAGGCCGACGAGGTCAAGCTCTTCGAGATGGGCAACGCCTGGATCCGCTTCTCCGGCACCCTGTCCGGCGTCGTGGCCGAGGCGAACACCGGGGCCGCCACCGTCTGGTCCAGTCACACGGGCCAGGACATCACCGCCTTCCGGTCCTGGTGGAACCGGGAGGACAGCCCCGCCGACAGCCTGCGCGACGGGGCGACGGCCGCGGTGCTCACCGGCACCGGGCTGATCATCTGCGGCGCGATCGTGCTCGCCCTGAAGATCGCCGTGATCGTGCAACTCGTCGTCCTGGCGATCCAGATCGCCCAGGCGATCGCCACGGCGGCGGTCACCTTCGGCGCCTCGCTCCTGGAGATCCCGATCTTCCAGCAGTTGGCCCGGACCATCGTCGGCAACCTCGTCCAAGAGGTCATCTGGAAACTGATCGACGGGTGACCGGCTGATGGCCAAGGGATCGGGGAAGGCCGGCGGGCGCCTGATGCGCGCCGCGCTTCAGTATTTGAAGCGCGCCAACAAGCGCAACCGTCCCGGCCGCATGACGGCACACTCACGCGACCACGTGTTTCTCGGTCACGAGCGCCCCGGCATGGCAACCGGCTCCGGCTACCACTACCGACCCGGTGGGCAGGACTTCCCAGGTCGCAGGCTCAAGCCCGGCACCATACAGCGGGATCCCCAGACCCGGGCCTACACCGCCCAACCGGAGTACTTCGACCCGACCGTCAACCCGCCGGCCGGCACCTGGAAGCCGAAGGGCGGTAACCAGGGAGTGAGCTCCTTCTTCCCGGACCACTGGACTCCGGCGGAGGTGGACGCGGCGATCAGCGGCGCGTTCCGCAACGCACAACGTCTGCCCAACGGCACGTGGCGCGGCACGTACCGCAATCTGACGATCGAGGGCTACTACCATCCGCAAACAGGCGCACTGAAGCACGGCTGGCCTGTCGTGTGACAACTCGGAGGTTATCCGTGAGTTCGATGACGTTCTCGATCGACCAGTTCAAGCTGCCGCTGTACCAGGTGGACGACGAACGTTACGAGGCGCTGGGAGTGTGGCTGACCACCGACATCTCCATCTACTTCCGGGTCTGCCTGGACGCGCTGGCGATGATCGACGATGTTTCCAACGGTCGGCAGCCGTTCGAGGAGTGGAGCAGCGACAAGTTCGATGTCCACTTCACGCCCGATCGGGTGTCGCTCCAGAACCAGTGGTTGGAGTTTCAGCACGGCGAGTACCCCGTCCCGGAGATCCGTGAGGTGCTGGAGCGGTACTGGCGCTTTCTGGTGAGCATGCCGGAGCGAACCCATCTGATCCGGGAGTATCACCCGGACCTGCCCCAGTGGCAGGCCGATCTGCTGCTCTGGGAGGAAACGTGGAAGCGCCCGCACCCCTACCGGGGGCGGTTGTTCTGAGCGTCGGCATGACCTTCTCGGTCGACCAGTTCCGGCTGCCCCTGTTCCACATCGCGGACGAGCGATACCGGGCTCTCGGTGCCTGGCTGATCACCGATGTCTCGATCTACCATGCGAGCTGTCTCGACGCGCTGGCGATGATCGACGACGTTTCCCACGGTCGGCAGCCGTTCGAGGAGTGGAGCAGCGACAAGTACGACGTCACGCTGACCAGCGACGGCATCGACTTCCAGAACCAATGGGTGGCGGGCGAGAAGGGCCGGTATTCCCTCGACGAACTGCGCGAGGCGGTTGAGGCGTACTGGGCGTTCCTCGCGGGTCGCCCGGACAGTCCCCACCTCATCCGGGACCATCACCCCGAGCTTCCGCTCTGGCACGCTGAGCTGTTGCTGTGGGAGGAGACGTGGAAGCGGGCGCATCCGTACCGGGGGCTGCTGTTCTGACCCGGTAGCGGATGTGGGTGACCGTGGGGGCGGGGACCACCGTGACCGGTTCCAACGCCACGCCCAAGGGGCCGTCGAAGAGGGGCGTGCCGCCGCCCAGGACGATCGGCACCACGTGCAGCCACAGCGAGTCGAGCAGCCCGGCGGCCAGATACTGGCGCACCGTCCCGCCCCCGCCCGCCACGGCCACGTCGAGGTCGCCGGCCGCCGCGCGGGCCCGCGCGAGCGCCGACTCGATGCCGCCGGTGACGAAGTGGAACTCCGTACCGCCCCGCATCACCAGCGGCTCGCGCGGGTGGTGGGTCAGAACGAAGACCGGGACCCGCCACGGCGGGTCGTCACCCCACCAGCCGGTCCAGTCCAGGTCCCACCCGCCCTCACCGCCGCCGAACATGCGGCGCCCCATCACGTACGCGCCGACGCCCGCCGTGACCTCGTCGACCACCTCGGCGTCGACGTTCCGCTCCCCGCCGGCCAGCCCGTGCCGCTCGCGCCAGCTCTCGCTGGCGAACAACCACTCGTGCAGCCGCAGGCCGCCCCGGCCGAGCGGGTCCTGCCGGCTCTGCCCCGGCGCCGCGACGTAACCGTCCAGCGACACCGACATCTGACTGGTGACCTCTCCCATGCGAGGTGGACTGTCCCGGTCGGCGTAACTCATCGGTCGGTGGCCAGCCGCGCGGCGCGTACCTCCAGGTAGTGCCGCTCGGGCAGGCTGGTGGTGGCCCGGGCGGCGGCCAGGTAGGCGGTCCGGGCGTCCTCCCGGTCGCCGGCCAGTTCGAGGAGGTGGGCGCGGACGGCGGCCAGCCGGTGGTGGCCGACGGTCCGCTCGTCGGCGTCCAGCGGCGCCAGCAGGGCGAGCCCGGCCCGGGGACCGTCCACCATGGCCACGGCGGCGGCCTGGTTGAGGGTGACCATCGGGTTCGGCGCGAGCCGGGCCAGCACCCGGTAGAGCGCGACGATCTGCCGCCAGTCGGTGTCGGCCGCGGTGGGGGCCTCGGCGTGCACCGCCGCGATGGCGGCCTGCACCTGATAGGGGCCGGGCGCCGACCAGGTCAGCGCCTCGGTCACCAGGGCGACGCCCTCCTCGATCCCGGCCCGGTCCCAGCGGGCGCGGTCCTGCTCGGCCAGCGGCACCAGCTCGCCGCCCGGGCCGGTGCGCGCCGCCCGGTGCGCGTCGGTGAGCAGCATGAGGGCCAGCAGCCCGGCCACCTCGCCGTCGTCGGGGAGCAGCCGGCGCAGCTCCCGGGCCAGCCGGATCGCCTCGCCGGTCAGCTCGGCCCGGTGCAGCTCGGCCCCGCTGGAGGCCGTGTATCCCTCGTTGAAGACCAGGTAGAGGACGTGCAGCACGGCGCGCAGGCGGGCGTCGCGGTCGGCCGCCGAGGGCATGGCGAACCGGGCTCCGGCAGCCTCGATCCGCTGCTTGGCGCGGCGGATCCGCTGGCTCATGGTGGCCTCCGGCACCAGGTACGCCCGGGCGATCTCGGCGGTGCTCAGGCCGCCCACGGCCCGCAGGGTGAGCGCCACCTGGGCGCTGACCGTGAGCGCCGGATGGCAGCAGAGGAAGAGCAGCTTCAGCGTGTCGTCGCCGCTCGGCGGCTCCTCGTCGGCGGGCGGGGCGACCGCCGCGTACGCCGGTTCGCGGACCGCCACCGCGACCTCGCGGTCCCGGCGGGCCCGTTCGCTGCGCCACTCGTCGGTCAGCCGGCGGGTCGCCACCGTGACCAGCCACGAGCGGGGATGGTCCGGCACGCCCTGCGCCGGCCACTGGGTCGCGGCGGCGAGCAGCGCCTCCTGGACGGCGTCCTCGCAGGCGTAGAACTGGCCGTGCCGGCGCACGAGCACGCCGAGGACCTGCGGCGCGAGGGCGCGCAGCTGGTCCTCGACCGCCCGGTCGGTCACATCTCCGTCCCGGCCTGCTCCATCACCGGCCGCACCTCCAGGACGCCGACGCCGTGCGTGACGTCCGGCCAGCGCGCGGCGATCTCGGCGGCCCGCTCCGGGGTGTCGCAGTCGACCGTCAGGTAGCCGGCGAACTGCTCCTTGCTCTCCACGAACGGCCCGTCGGTGATCTCCACGCCCCCGGCGCCGGCCCGGACGGTACGGGTCTGCGCCGGGTGGGCCAGCGCCTCCCCGCCGACCAGTTCGCCGGACTCGGTCAGCTCCTTCATGATGACGTCGACCTCGCTGAAGATCGCGTTCCGCTCCTCCTCGGACAGCTCCTCGACGAAGCCGGGTCGGTTCCAGATCAGCAGCATGTACTTCACGGTCCACTCCTCGGGTCGGGGCCACCGGCGGTGGCGCCTCTCGCAGACGGGTCGGAGCCGGCTCGTCTGATCCGACATCTTTCCCGAGGAAAGTCAGCGGCCCCCGCGCAGCGGGCGGCGCGTCGGGGCGCCGGCGTCGAGCGAGGCCCGGTCGGCGGCCGTGGTGCCCGAGGTCCAGCCCTCCGCGTCGCGGACCTGGAGCCGGTGCCGGGTGACGCCGGGGAAGAGCTGGTCGACCTGCTCCTTGACGGCGTCCGAGCGGGCGGCGAGCACCGGGAGCAGGCGGTCGTCGGCCCGTTCCTCGGCCGCCGCCGCGGTGGCCGCCCGCAGGCGCTCCCCGATCCGCAGCGCGAACGCGTTGAGGAAGGACTCGTCGTAGCCCTTGGTGCGCCGGCCGCTGCCCGGGCGGCGCTCGCCCCGGCCGCGCAGCATCGCGGCGGTGGCCTGCACCAGCAGCGAGGTGTGCAGCAGCTCGACGGCGGCCAGGTCGGCCGGGAAACCGAGCACGGTGGCGAAGCCCAGGTCGTCGGACCAGATCGACTCGCACCGGTTGGCCGCCGCCACCTCCTGGATGAGCAGCGCCTTCGCCGCCGCGTACGGGGCGTCGGTGCCGAGCCGCACGCCGCCGGGCCGGTCGGGTCGCTCGGCGGCGGCGTCGAGCAGGGCGGCGTCGATGCTGTGCCGGGCCATCAGCTCCTGCGCCTTGCCGGTGAGTGCCTCCGCCTCGGCCGGGAAGGTGGTGGACTCGGCCTTGGCCAGCAGCGCGCGTACCCGGTTCAGCATCGGTGAGCCGGTGGCCGGGGCGGCAGCGCGCGGGGCGGCGGCCGGTCCACCGGGCGGTGGGCGGAGCACCGCGATCGGCGGCAGCCCCGCCACCAGGGCGAGCGCGTCGACGGCGTCGCGCAGCGCGCTGATCCGGTCGCCCTCGGCGCGCCGGTCCAGCCAGCCCGGGTCGCCGTCCCACCGTGCGCCCAGCTCGGCGAGCTGGTCGTCGAACCAGGACGGGACCGGGTCGGGCATGGCCCGGCGCTGCGCGGCCAGCGCGTCCCGGAGCAGCCGGGCGCCCCGCGGGGTCAGCCGGCGGGTGGCGAGCCGCTCCAGGTCGACGGGCTGCCAGCCGCGCGGCCAGAGCCGCGCCACGCCGTGGGTCAGCCGGGCGAGCAGCGCCGCGTCCACCGCCGGCGGGTCGCCGACCACCAGCCGGTCCAGGGCCCGCTCGGCCGCGCGTACGTCGGTGCCGCGTGCCGCCGCGAGGGCGTCGGCGAGCACCTGCTCGGCATCCGGCACGGGTGGCTCCCTCTCTGGCGGCAGGTGGGCGGGTCGCGCACCCGGCAACGAACGGTACCGGCGCCGGGACGTCCCCGACCCGTGAGCGCGCTCACCGTTCATCCGTCCGGGCCCGGCGTCCGTACTCCTGACCGGACCGGGGCGGCGCGACGGACGGAGATCGACGTGGGCGGGCGGGGCAGGCGGGACCGGGGTCTGCACCGTCGGCGGAGGGCGTCGCGCGCCGGCACCCTGACCCTGGTGGTGCTGCTGGTCGCGGCCGGCCTCGCCGGGTACGCGGCCCGGCGCCACCCGGACCTGCTGGTCGCGGCCGGCGTGCGGGCCGGCGCCCCGTACCCCGG